>JANEMG010000365.1 GCA_024511045.1 Gammaproteobacteria bacterium
GATCTGCACAGCATCCTGGACAGGGACGGTTACCGGCAGCTGCAGCTGACCCCCATCAGCACCCGGGGTCAACAATCCCGCGCACAATGACCCTGGCATTCTGAAGGCGGTACCGCTTGCCATGGATGACATGGCATGAACGATAGCGGAACCCTTCCGAAAGAGACCCTGTCCGCGCTGCGCTTCATGCTGCCGCCTTTACTGACACTGATCCTGGGCAAGCTGCTCTTCGAACTGCTGGCCTTCCATTTCCCGGATCTGAATGATTATCTGCAGGACAGCATCGAACCGCTGGGCCAGCGGTTTCCTCCGGAAATATTGTTCCGCGAGTCCAGGGCAAAACTGTTATGGCTGAGCAGCGTGATCGTCTATTTCATCATCTACGCAGGTTTCTTCGCCTTTATCTGGCAAACCATGGCCCGCACGCTGAATCGCAAGGGCTGCTGCTGTACTTGGGCATTGCGGCCATCTATCTGGGAGTGGAAACCGGCTACATGCTGGGGGTGGCGGACGCTGCCAGCAGCCCGCTGCGGACGATTTTCAGTTTCACCTATGACACGCTCATGGCAGCAGGAATCTACAGCCCCGGTGAACTGGCCGTGATCGCGATGGTCTTGGACAGCATCAACCTGATTGCCTTTGTCGTCGCGCCATTGGCCATGCTGGCCGGCTGCAGCATCATGCAGGAACGCTTTGCTGCGTCGATGCCGCCGCTCGATGCACTCAGAATAAAGTCCCGGCACCTGAAGGATCTCCTGACCGGCGCCTCGGCGATCATGGTGACCGGCATCCTGTTCATGAAAATCTGGCTCAGCTGGCCGCTCGGCTTCATCTGCGATGCGCAGTTGCTTGCACAACTGGAAGCGGTCACCGTCACCATTGCGCAATACTGGGGCATCACCTACTCGTTGACCATTGCCGCCTTGTACCTGCCGAGCGCCATCACACTGAGCAATCAGGCCCGGAAAGTGATCATGGCCGGCAATGACGCCGACCTGAAAAAAAACCCTGAACAGTGGCTGAGCGACAACAAACTGCTGCCCTCCCCCACGGCGTAACTGCCGCAATTGATCGCCGGCATCGCGCCGATGCTGGTGGGATCCTTCGCTTCCGGGCTGGGAAAAATACTGCAGTTTTAGCGGGCTGGCACAGACCTGTTCAAACAACCGACTGCCTGATGGCCCAGGCGATATCCAGTGCCTGCCGGTTCTCAAGTACGTCATGGACCCGGAACAATTGCACCCCGGCCATCACCCCCAAGGCCGTGGTCACGGCAGTGGCGGTGACCAGTTCGTTCGGCGCTTCGACCGAGCAGATCGAGCCCATGAAGCGTTTTCTGCTGGTGCCGAGCAGCACTGGATAGCCACTTGCGACGAAACGCTGCAGATTGGCCAGCAGGCTGATGTTGTCCTGCTTGCGCTTGCCAAAGCCGATGCCGGGGTCGATGATGATGTTTTTCCTGGCAATACCGGCAATTACCGCTGCGTCGATTCTATCCTGCAGAAACCCCAGTACCTCATCGACCACCGCATCGTAGCGGGGGTCGTCCTGCATGGTTTTCGGCGTTCCCTGCATGTGCATCAGAATGATTGGAACAGCCTGTTTTGCGGCGAGATGCAGCATCTTTTCATCATCCCGCCCGGCGCTGATGTCATTGATCATGGAGGCTCCGGCGGCAAGGGCGGCTTCAGCCACTGCAGACAGGGTGGTATCGATGCTGATCGGCACTTTCAGCGGCAGCTCCCGGCGCAGTGCCTCGATGACCGGCACGACGCGCGCGATTTGCTGCTCCGCGGAAACGGGTTCGGAGCCCGGCCGGGTCGATTCGCCGCCGATATCGATGATATCCGCACCTTCGGCAAGCATTTTCCTGGCCCGCCGGACGGCGGCCTCCCCATCGTCATATTGCCCGCCATCGGAAAAGCTGTCCGGCGTCACATTCAGGATTGCCATCAGCAGGGGTTTGCCGGCTTTTCGCAGCACAGGTGTCTTTAATTCCAGCATGTCAAATTCCGACAACCTTTACCGAAAACCCATCGCTTCATTCAAAGGCCAGTCCCTGTTCTCTCCAGGCGTCCGCCCCTCCCTGGAGATTGTACAGGTTGCGATAACCCAGTTCATGAAGTCTCCTTGCGGCGGCATTCCCCATCGGGCCACTTTCGCAATACAGATAGATCGCCGTATTTTTGTCCCGGGGGAATTTGTCCTGGTATTTTTCGATTTCATTGTAGGGAACAAACAGGTCGGTGCCCTTGATATGCCGTTGTTCAGGCGTGTGAACATCGACCAGGAAAACATCCTTGTCCTGCATGATTTGGTGCAGTTCCGTCGCGCTTATACCCTGTACATAATCTGGCGCCAGAAACTGGCATCCAGTCACGGTAATCACGAGGAAAAGGAGCAAAAAGTTTTTTCTTGAGCAGCATTCCCGAGTTCATAAAGACTCCATCGTCAAACAGTCAACAGCAAATGCAGGAAACAGATCCTGTACGTTCTATCTGGAATCATGGTATTACTTTGCAAACCAGCCTGCAATGCTTTACTTTTCCGCATGGAAAAATTGCCGGATATGTTTTCATTTCGTAACTACTCATCAGTAAAACAAGCCCCCTATGGGTGGTCTGTGGAGGAAGTGTCTTTGGCAGGGATGCCAAAGTCAAGCCTGCAGCTCTGTACATGACAAAAAAATTATCGAGCACACAACGACAGATTATTACAAACTGGGTCTGGAAGGCTTGGTCGCAGTATTGAAATCATTATCAACAGTAGTTTTTTGGATGTCGTA
>JANEMG010000366.1 GCA_024511045.1 Gammaproteobacteria bacterium
AGTAACAAGTTTTTAATATCGAGAAAAAATGAGGCGCTAACGCGCATTTTATTTATATAATTCAATTTGATAGCTTAAGCCTTCGGCATTATCTACCCACAGATATCGCTGAGGAGGCATTTATTTTTACTGTAGGAGCGGCTTCAGTGAATGTTGAAATCGCGGCTGAAGCCGCTCCTACACTGTATTCAATCGGGCATCACCACGACGAGGCGATCTGGATCACCTCGGAAACCGAGGTGTCGCCGTGCAGCAGTTTTTCCACGGCATCGTCCAGCAGGCTCTTGATACCGGCTTTGCGCATTTTTTCCGTCAGTTGCGCTTCCCCTTCGCCCGCTACGATGTCCCGCGCCCATTCCTCGCGCAGTTCCAGCATCTCGTACAGACCGATGCGGCCATGGTAGCCCCGGCCGCCGCAATAGATGCAGCCGGAAGGGTCGAAAATAGTGGTGTTTTCCAGTTCGGGACGGTTGATGGCCAGCGCCTCCAGACGGGTCATGGGTCTGGAGATGCGGCAGTGCCGGCACAACCTGCGCAGCAGACGCTGGGCGACTGCCAGACGCAGCGCCGCGGCCACCAGATAGGGTTCCACGCCCATGTCCAGCAGGCGGGTCACGGTCGCGGCGGCGGAATTGGTATGCAGCGTGCCCAGCACCATGTGGCCGGTCAGGGCGGCCTTGATGGCGATGTCGGCGGTTTCCCGGTCCCTGATCTCGCCGACCATCACCACGTCCGGGTCGTGGCGCAGGATGCTGCGCAGCGCCTTGCCGAAGCTGACCTTGTCGGCGGCGTCCACCTCGCATTGCGCGACGCCGCCGATTTCGTATTCGATGGGATCCTCGATGGTGATGATGTTCAGCTGTCGCTCTTCCAGCAGCAGGCGTATGGCGGCATACAGGGTCGTGGTCTTGCCGCTGCCGGTGGGGCCGGTCATGATCATCATGCCCTGGATGCGGCGCAGGAAATGTTCGATGAGCCGCTTGTGCCGGGGTTCGAAGCCTAGCTTCTCCAGGGTCAGGGAGTCGGTCTGCACGGCCAGCAGACGCATGGTCATGCGTTCTCCGTACTTGGTCGGCAGCGTGGCGACACGCACATCGATGCGCCTTCCGCCGGAAACGAACTGGTGGGAGAAACGGCCGTCCTGGGGCGAGCGCTTCTCGGCGATGTCCAGTTGCGCCATGACCTTCAGCCGGCTGAGCAGTTCCGTATAGACATTGGCGTTGATGCGGCGGTAGTCCTCCAATTGCCCGTCCACCCGGAAACGGATCAGCGCGCCGTTGTAGCTGGGGTCGATGTGGATGTCCGAAGCCTGGCGCATGTAGGCGGCATAGAGCAGTTCCTCACCCATGTTGACGGCATCGGAGAACTGTTCCGTCGCTGCCGCGGCGGTTTTCGGCAGCGCCTGCACGGTGCCGTGGCTGTCCCCGTAGACCTGCTGCAATTTCGCCCGCAAGGCATCCGCTTCGGCGGACCACAGGCATACGGGCATTTTCAGGAAGCGCTGCAGCACCGTGGCCATGCTGTGGTTGTCGATGTCGATGCAGGCGACATGGGCGGTGCCATCGAGTACGATGAAAGGCAGGGCCTTCTGGCGCAGCGCGATATTGGCCGGCAGTTTCAGCGCCACGGCCGGGTCGATGCGCAGTCGTGCGATATCCAGCTGGTGCCGTTCCGGCTCCAGACCGACATGGTCGAGATATTCCACGCCGAAATGCAGTACCTGGCCATTCTTCCGCATCCAGCGTACCTTCGCCATGCGCGTAAACTGGCGGTTTTTTGCCGTGATGCTGAGGATGACGGTATGGTCGTCGTCCGGCGGCTCCCTGTCGGCGGGCAGCAACAGACCGACGCCGCCATGAGAGCTGTCTGCCACTTCGGCATCGACCACCACCACCTGGTCGCCGGAAAATACCGTGGCGTTCCAGCCGCTCACTGGGTGACGCTGGCTGCGGCGCAGCTCCGATTCGGCGGCGGCAGCCTTTTCTTCGAGGGGAATGCGCTTCATAGCCATAACTGCAGGGACCAGAGCGGCTTGTCGGAAGAGAAATTCTCGTCCGCAACGTCCGTCTGCATGGTCAACAAATGGACAGGCAGGGCCTTGTATTGCCCCCTGGCGAAGGCATCCATGGCACGCAGCGTATCCAGATAGCTCCCGGTAAAACGCAGCGCCAGGATCTGCAGGCCGTCGTCACCGGCCTGCAGCGCCTCCTCCAGCCAGTGCCGGGCATCGTGCAGGGAGCGGGGCAGGGGCCCCCGGTCTGACAGGCGATAGTGTTTCTCTTCGATGATCTGCAAATGATTGTTCACCAGCAGTTCGGAAATTCGGGCAATGGTTTCGTTGCTGGAAGCGGTTCTGGCCAGAAACGGGATTTTGCCTTGCAGCTGGCTGTACAGCGTTCGGTCCTTCTCGCGCAGGGAATCGATCTCCCGGTTCAGCCGGTTGATCTGACTGTTCATGCCCGGAATCGCGTCCCCGGAAATGCCCTTGGCTGCCAGGGACTCGTAGTCCCGGCGAGCCTTTTCGGCATCCGCGCTGATCATGTTGCTGAAAAAGACAAAATAGATGACCAGAATGGCCAGCGCCGGCAGCATTCTTTTCAGCCATATTTCGCGCTGCTGCTCCGGCGTCATCCCTTTCTCCCGGTGGCATCCGCCTGCTGACGGTCCGCACCGGCAGTCGCCGCAGCGGACTGAAAGCCGGCGATGCCAAGGTCGGTCAGGGTGATGCTGAATTCCCAGGGACCACCCTGCTGGAAATAGCCGAGATCCTGTCTCTTATACA
>JANEMG010000367.1 GCA_024511045.1 Gammaproteobacteria bacterium
TTTAAAACATTGATATGCCCGCAACGCAGGAAGACAGCATTTTCGATCGTGATTGTACCAAGTGCCCACGGCTGAGCAATTTTCTGACCGATATCAAATGCCGGTACCCCGACTATCATGCACGACCTGTCGCGGCCTTTGGCAGCGACAGTCCGGCGCTGCTGATCGTCGGTCTGGCTCCGGGCATGCATGGCGCCAATGCCACGGGACGTCCTTTCACCGGCGACTATGCCGGCTTGCTGTTGTATGAAACCCTGTATAGATTCGGCTACAGTAATCAACCTCTGGCGACAGCCCTGGACGATGGCCTGGAACTTTTCCATTGCCGGATCACCAACGCCGTCAAGTGTCTGCCGCCGCAGAACAAACCGACCGGTGAGGAGATCAAACAGTGCAACCGTTATCTGGCGGCTGAACTGCGGCAATTGCCGGAACACACCATCGTCCTGGCCCTGGGCGGCATCGCGCATCGCGCCGTTCTGCGCGCCTGCGGATTGCCGCTGAACAGTGCCGCGTTCGCTCACAATGCCGTACACCGCCTGTCCGATGGACGAATCCTGGTGGATTCCTATCATTGCAGCCGTTACAACATCCAGACCAGACGTTTGACGGCTGCCATGTTCGAAGATGTTTTCAGGCAGGTGGCAGAGCTGCGGGGCGATGGCGATGCATGACGAAAGCGATGCAGTGGCCGAAGGTTTCGATGCTAAGGCTTTCCTGAAGGGACTCACCAAGCGCCCCGGCATCTACAGGATGCTCGATGTCCGCGGCGAAGTGATCTATATCGGCAAGGCGAAAAACCTGAAGAACCGCGTCGCCAGCTATTTCAGGAGCCAGACCGCCTCGCCCAAGCAGCAGGCGATGGTCAGGCGTATCGAGGCCATCGAGGTCACCATGACCCATACCGAAGGCGAGGCGCTGCTGCTGGAAAGCCAGCTGATCAAGCGATACAAACCCCGCTACAATATCTGTCTGCGGGACGACAAATCCTATCCTTTCATCTACATTTCCACGGAACAGGATTTTCCCAGAATCACCTTCCATCGCGGGGCGAAGAAGCTGCCCGGCAAATACTATGGTCCCTATCCCAGCGCCGGCGCCGTTCGCGAGACGCTGAAATTGCTGCAGAAGATTTTTCCGGTGCGGCAGTGCGAGGATTCCTATTTCAGAAATCGCTCCCGCCCCTGTCTGCAGCATCAGATCGAACGCTGTACCGCTCCCTGCGTGGGCTTGATCGACAAGCAAAACTATGCGCAGGACCTGGAAAATTCCATGCTGTTCCTCGATGGCAAGGGCAATTTGCTGATCGACCGGCTGATTGCGAAAATGGAGGCAGCAGCGGCCAGACTGGAATTCGAACAGGCGGCAGCATACCGGGACCAGATCATGCGCTTGCGTTCCGTGCTGGAAAAGCATTTCGTGCATGGAGAAAAGGGTGACGTCGATATTATCGCCTGCGCGGCAAAAGCCGGTGTCGCCTGCGTGCAGGTGTTTTTTATCCGCAATGGGCAGCATCTGGGCAACAAGATATTTTTTCCGAAAATGCCCACCGACCATGAACCGGCCAGTGTTCTGCAGGCTTTTATCCCGCAATACTATCTCGACAGGCCGGTTCCGAATGAATTACTGGTCAGTCATGACATCGAGCAAAAAACGCTGCTGATGGAGATGCTGTCCAGCCATGCCGGACATCACGTAGCGATTGCCTCACGCCTGCGCGGCGATCGGCTGCGCTGGCTGAATATGGCCTGCAGCAATGCGGAAAACGCTCTGTTGAGCAAATTGTCTGACCGGCAGGGACTGTATGCCCGGTACGTCAATCTGGCCGAGGAACTGGGTTGCCAGGAAGTACCGAAAAGACTGGAATGCTTCGATATCAGTCATACCCAGGGTGATCAGACCATCGCCTCCTGCGTGGTGTTCGACCGCGAAGGTCCGGTCAAATCTGCCTATCGCCGTTTCAATATCGAAGGGGTCAAGCCAGGGGATGATTACGCGGCAATACACCAGGCCGTTGCACGGCGTTTCAAACGCCTCAAGGAAGGTGAACACGAGGCGCCGGATATCCTGTTTATCGATGGTGGCAAGGGACAGGTCAACGAAGCGCAAAAGGCATTGGCGGATTTAGGGATAAACAGTGTTATCATAGTAGGCGTCGCCAAAGGGCCTGATCGAAAAGCCGGCATGGAAAAGCTGCTCATGGCAGGGGAAAACCAGCCCATCGATTTTACCCCGGGGGCAAGCGGCCTGCTGCTGATTCAGCATATTCGCGATGAAGCACATCGCTTTGCCATCAGCGGACACCGTCAGCGCAGAGGGAAAGCGAAAAAACAGTCCATCCTGGAAGGGATTGCAGGGTTGGGAGTGAAACGCAGGCAACAGTTATTGAAACAGTTTGGGGGGCTGCAAGGGGTATCCAGAGCCGGTGTGGATGCGCTTTGCAGTGTCGACGGAATCAGTCGTCAATTGGCGCAGCGCATTTACGATACATTTCATCAACAGGATGCTTGATTTTAATTTACCAACAGCATTGACCTTTTTGCGAATCGCCCTGATTCCATTGTTGGTGGTCGTTTTCTACCTGCCCTGGCATTATGCCAATATTGCAGCCACGGCGATCTTTCTCCTGGCCGGCCTGACCGATTGGCTGGATGGTTATCTGGCCCGGAAATGGAACCAGGAGACCGAATTTGGTGCCTTTCTGGATCCCGTCGCCGATAAATTGATGGTCGCCATCGTTCTGGTGCTGATCGTGCAGACCGAGGCCAATGCCTAC
>JANEMG010000368.1 GCA_024511045.1 Gammaproteobacteria bacterium
TTGAGTTTTGGAGCGCCTATCATAACAAATAGGCACCAGACACGCCCCTCCTTATCCCCTTGTTTTGGCGCCAGTTAGCCAAAAAATTCACTGGCTTTTCGAGTTTTGCATTTACCTCAAGGTATTTTTTAATTGCGGATTCAACTCGCCTTTGCACAATCACGGAAAATAGGTGCTACACTAACCCGGCACAGGGAAGTGCCGGCATCATCAATGGCCTCAAGCCATTGATGATGAAGAAAACAGCCAATCGCATTTGCTGTTTTATTTCTATAAACAACCCATGGATGGGTGTTTATATACCGTTGGCAAATCATAATTTAGCAAAACAGTAGCACCAGAAAATGCCGTAAACATTTGTTAATATGTGATATGTTTCTATTAGCCGGCTGTTTCTGGCTGCTAAATTTTCAAGTGCGGAAAGTATAGATGCTAACTAGTTTGCAAGTCGCTACGCCAGCATAGTCAAAATCCATGCCCAACAAACAAATCCAAGCGCCCATCGGTCTCGATATAACCTCACCCCTGGCGCAACAGGATGTCGATAGCAGCGAGCATCGCTCAATTACCATACCAGGCGGCAGCCAGGAGAACCGACAGCCTGCAGGACTTCATCAATTACAGAAAATTGCCGCCCGCGGCGGAGGCAGCAAACGTGCAACAAAGACCATCAATATTACGACAACCTTCCCCAACCCCTGGAAAAAGACGGCGGACGAAATCGCCGCCATCAGGGGCAATCGCTGGGCTCCCAGCAGTGACGATTTCGACGCCATCGCCGGCAGCAGCTATACAGTCAATCATTTCTATCAACTCCTGGGTGTCATTATCAAACAACCCCAGGGCAGCATAAAACGCATCAATATCTTCACCCACAGCAACCCTGACCTGATCACATTCAAAGGCACCATCAAGCCGAAGTCCACGTTTGCCGAAGTGCTGCTCGAGACCAGCAGCGCACTTTCCCTGCAAATGCTCGAGCAGATTACCGCCCAGACCTGGTTTCAGGTTGGAAAAAGCAAGAAGAAGTATTACATGAAGGATATCCGCAAGCGCTTCGGCAAAAATGCCAAGGTCTACTTTTATTCCTGCAAGAGTGCAACAGATGTACAACTGCTGCAGGAGTTTGCCGATAAATTCCAGGTCATGGCGGCCGGATTCAAAAAAAACATCTGTTTTTGCCCCATCATCTCGACCAACAGCATCACCCGCAAGCGCATAGGCCTGGGCCTGAAATGCCAGCATAAGGGAACAAACTTCAAGGCCATGGATAGTGAAGCCGTTCTACGCAAACCATAGCATTTGCCTATCCGCCACATAAGCCGGATCATGTCCTGCGGGGGTGGCAATCAATAACAGCAACAGCTTTCACCACCTTCCCTGGCAACAGGGAAAAACATACTATGCAGCGGGTATTTGACTTGTACAGAAAAATCGATTCGTGTATACCTGAACTGTCAAGGACCTGAAACAATCATCACCCTGCCCGGTCACAAACACCTGAGTGACTGCCGAGATACGACGAATCAATCCGGCATTGACCGCGCGGTACACTGGGACCTACTTTAATTTGAGGAGAACGGTATGAATTATGTCTATCTCAAGTGGGGCAACCGCATCCCCGCCGTCGGCGTGCTGCAAAAGCTGCTCAACCGCACCGGTGAGCGGCTGGTGGTCGATGGCATCTTCGGCAACCACACCAAGGCTGCCGTACAGCGATTTCAGCGCCCCAGGGGACTGGTGGTCGACGGCATCGTCGGGCAGAACACCTGGCCGCGGGTGTCGGCCAATGCCCACCTGCCGATCATCGACTGCATCGATGTCTTCGACCCCGACCTGATGAACCTGGAAGCCAGGGATATCAGGCGTGCAGGCGGCTCCCCGATACTCATCGGCGGCATGTCCAATGGTGTCGAACAGGCGGTCAGCGACATTGTCGGCGCGGCGGGCGGCAATGTCTTCCTGCTGCGTTTTCACGGCTATGGCACCTCCGGCGTGGCCGGCATCTCCGACGGCCACGGTCTGGGTGACGGCATCGACCATCGCAGCTCCATCGACAGCTCCAATATCCATCAGCTGCTGCCCGTTTTGCGGCGGCTCGCGTCAATTTTCGGCCCCTACGGGAATATCCAGTTCATGCATTGCAGCACCGGCCGCGGAGCGAGCGGCCAGCGTCTGCTGCAGCAGATTGCCGATGGCGTCGGCGTGCCAGTGACTGCGGCGCTCAGAGACCAATTGGGCGGCGGCGCCAATACCTTCAAATTTGAAGGTCCGACTTTCACGGCCTTTCCGGGCGGCAACAATCTGCGCAGCTGGTGCAGCAGCAGACCGGATTTTCCCGGCTTCACGCCCGCATAGGACATTTCAGCAGCGAAGCAGCAAAGGCCCGATACCCTGCCGGCTTTGAACATGGCAAAAATTTTTACCGTAACCGCCCATACCGCCATCGATTTTTACATCGAGGTCGACGGCCTGGCCAACCGCCGCAACATCCTGTCAAAAAACAGCAGCGATTTTGCCTGCGGGAAAGGCATCAATGTCGCGCGGGCGCTCGCGGCGCTGAATATCCCATGCACCTGTCTCGGCTTTGTCGGCCGGCAGTCGCTGGCGTCATTCCTGGCCATCGAATCGCCATTGCTGCACACTGATTTCACCGTGGTCAACGGCAAGACACGCACCAATATCACCCTGTACGACCGGGCGACAAGCAACGAAACGCATATCAGAACCGCCGGTTTTTCGGTAGACGATGCGGCCTGCCAGGATCTGCTCGACA
>JANEMG010000046.1 GCA_024511045.1 Gammaproteobacteria bacterium
GCGTCAACAGCGTGCTGCATTCACCCGATGCATTTCTATGGCTGACCCAGTTGAAAAACAGGGACGAATATACGGCCCAGCACAGTATGAATGTCTGCATTCTGTCCATAGTCATCGGCCGGCATGTCAATCTGACCGTCAGGGAACTGAATGAAGTGGGGCTCTGCGGCATGATGCACGATATGGGGAAAATGCTGGTGCCCCTGGAGATCCTCAACAAGCCTGGAAAACTGGATATCGATGAGTTGGAGGTCATGCGCAGTCATACGACGTTGGGTTATGAATTGCTGAAATCCAGTGCCAACATGTTTGCGGGAGCCATCGATGTTGCCTATAGCCACCATGAAAAGCTGGATGGCACTGGCTACCCCAGACGTCTGCCCCGGCGCAACTTGACCACCTATACGCGCATGGTTGCCATTGCCGATTTTTACGATGCGATCACCAGCGACCGCGTCTATCAAAAGGGCAGGACGCATCTGGAAGCGATCAAGATTATCAGTGATCTGTCAGGCCCGCATCTGGATCCGGATCTGGTGGTCAAGTTTATCGAGAGTATCGGCATCTATCCGCCGGGCTGCCTGGTAAAAATGAATGACGGTTCGATAGCGATGATAGCGATCGTGGTCGAGATCAACCCCCGGCAACGGCTCAGGCCGAAAATCATCGTCATTCTGGACAGGGGGAAAAACAAGGTCCCGGAAAAGGTTGTCGATCTGGCTGGTTTGCCCACAGATGAAAACGGGCAGATCCTCACGATAACCGGAATCGTTCGCGCCGAAGACCATGGTATCGATTTACGGAAATACTATCACGACGGCATCGTGGAAAAGGGCTTCGCAGCGATCAGCTGAACCTCTTTGGCCTTGGCTTGCTTGGCAGCAGGCAGGAAAAACCCGTTCGGAATCAATCAGTCCTTGTGTATTTCCGAGTGCAGGGCGCGAAATTCATCAGCGAGTTTGTGGTTCGGGGCGAAATACACCAAAGGTTTCGACTCGCTGTGGGATTCCCGGACTTTGACCGAGGGTGAAATGCGGCTTTTCAGCACCGGGTGCCCCTCGGCCACCAGTTCTTCGACGATTTGCCGGGGCAGATTGGCCTGGCTCTGATACTGGTTGACGATGATGCCTTCGATTTCCAGGTTCGCATTGTGGTCCGCCTTGACTTCTCCAACGGCCTGCATCAGTGTATACAGGGCTTCCCGGGAGAAGGCATCGCAATCGAAGGGGATCAGGCATTTGTCTGCGGCAATCAGCGCGGACTGGCTGTAGAAATTGAGCACCGGTGGCGTGTCGATGTAAATGGCGTCATAGCCTTCCAGGTGGTCCAGGGCTTCACGTAATTTGAAAATCTTGTAGCGTGATTCCAGCCGGCTTTGCAGTGGTTCCAGTTCCGGGTGTGAGGGCATGACATACAGATTAGGAAACGGCGATTTGTGAATGATATTTTCCAGGCCCGAGTTCTGTCCCTTGCCGAAAATTCCCAAACTCAGGCATTCCTTGAAAAACCGGGCCAGGGTTTGATCGGCATCGTCGACCCTCTCGCCCAGCAGATATTGCGTGGTATTCCCCTGAATGTCCAGATCAATCACCAGCGTGCGTTTGCCTTCGATGGCGCTGATGGCGGCCAGATTGCATGTGATCGTGGATTTGCCGACACCGCCTTTTGATTGAAGATTACCCTGCGCATGTTGAGCCTCTATGGAGAAACAATGGATTATATTGACATTATATGCCTAACGGTTTTCATATCAACTGCGCTGGAAGGTTTTGTTGCCGCACGCAGGGCAGGCCGGAATTTCGCTGGTTGTCTTGAATGTCTGTTCTTTGCCGCATTGTGTACAGACCAGGGTTCCCGGACTGGTAATCTCACCTGCCTGATACAGGCTCGCCTCTCTGGCAGTCTGTTCCAGTTTGGCCAGTTCGATGCGGGTCTTGTCGGCGACGCTGAGAAACGCATCCAGGGCAAAGTTTTCCAGCAGTTCGATGTCGAACTTCAGCCATTCGGAAAAGGAATCCGTACTGTCGTCGCTTAGCTTCTGGGCTGCGTCCTCGACGTCCCTTTTGACGTAGTCCGAAACCCTGTTGATTTCCTCCTGGGTCAGGCCGCCCAGTTCACTGGTTTTTTCCTTGGCGACATCCAGACCGTGGGAAATCGTTTTTGAGGTGCCACTCAGCGCATCGTGAAGATGCTTGATCATGTTGTTATAAGCCTGGATAAATTTATTATCGCTCATTGCAATGGACTCCGGGTTAGATGGTGCTTTCGATTTGGGCAACTGTCATGTATTCTAACGCTTTTGACTGGCAAAAGACGAGAGAGGATGGAAGAAAATTACAGGCCGCTGGCAATCGAACGAGAAGTACAGGAAAATTGGCAGGAATCAGGGGTTTTCAAAGCTGCTGAATCTCCCGACAAGGAAAAATATTATTGTCTGTCGATGTTCCCTTATCCCAGCGGTAAGCTGCATATGGGCCATGTCCGCAATTATACCATTGGCGACGTGATCAGCCGTTATCAGAGAATGCTGGGCAAAAATGTTTTGCAGCCCATGGGCTGGGATGCCTTTGGCTTGCCGGCGGAAAATGCCGCGATGCAGCACGGTGTTCATCCTGCCGACTGGACGCGTGAAAACATCGACTATATGCGCGGCCAGCTGCAGCGGCTTGGCTTTGGCTATGACTGGGACCGGGAGCTGGCGACCTGTGATCCTGATTATTACCGTTGGGAGCAATGGCTGTTTCTGCGTCTGCTGGAAAAAGACCTGGTCTATAAAAAAACCGCTCCGGTCAACTGGTGCCCTCACGACAAGACCGTTCTGGCCAATGAACAGGTCATCGACGGCTGCTGCTGGCGCTGTGATACGGCGGTGGAACGCAAGGAGATTTCGCAGTGGTTCCTGCGCATTACCGCCTATGCCGATGAGCTGCTGACAGCATTGCAGAATCTGCCCGGCTGGCCCGAGCAGGTACGTACCATGCAGAGCAACTGGATCGGGAAATCCCAAGGGGTGGAGATGGATTTTTCCGTGGTTGGCATGGACGAGCCATTGCGCATCTACACGACCCGGCCCGATACGTTGATGGGGGTAACCTATGTGGCCGTCGCTGCCGAGCATCCGCTGGCCCTCAAGGCGTTGGCGAAAAAACCTGAACTGGCCGAATTTATCGAATCCTGCCATAAGATGGCCGCCTCGGAAGCGGCCATGGAGACCATGGAAAAGCGCGGTGTGGATTCCGGTATGACCGCGATTCATCCCGTCAGCGGTGAGCCGGTACCGGTCTGGATTGCCAATTTCGTACTGATGAGCTACGGAACCGGCGCGGTCATGGCGGTGCCGGCCCATGACCAGCGGGATTACGAATTCGCGAAAAAATACGCTATCGACATCCGCCAGGTCATCGTCCCCGAGCAGGGCCAGGCCGATGTCGACGAAAAGGCTTTTACCGATTACGGAATTCTGGTCAATTCCGGCCAGTTCGATGGTCTGACTTCGAAGCAGGCATTCACCGCCATTGCCGAATACCTGGAAAAGCGCAGCCTGGGCAAAAGAAAGACCAATTACCGCCTGCGCGACTGGGGTGTCTCGAGGCAGCGCTACTGGGGCGCGCCCGTTCCGGTCATCTACTGCGGTGCCTGCGGCACCGTACCGGTTCCGGATGAAGAGTTGCCGGTGGAATTGCCGAAAGATGTCGAGCTGGACGGCATCAGTTCGCCGCTGCTGGGCAATGCCGAGTTTGTCCATACCGTCTGCCCAAAGTGCGGCGGCAGCGCCCGCAGGGAAACCGACACCTTCGATACCTTCATGGAGTCGTCCTGGTATTTTGCCCGTTTCACCAGTGCGCCGCAGGACAGCATTCTGGACGAAAGGGTCGATTACTGGCTGCCGGTGGACCAGTACATCGGCGGTATCGAGCACGCCATCCTGCATTTGCTCTATGCCCGGTTTTTTACTAAGCTGCTGCGCGACCAGGGCTTGCTGCACTGTGACGAACCTTTCACCAACCTGCTGACCCAGGGCATGGTGTTGAAGGGAGGGACGAAGATGTCCAAGTCCAAGGGCAATACCGTCGATCCCCAGCAGTTGATCGACAAGTATGGCGCTGATACCGTGCGTCTTTTTATCATGTTCGCGGCACCTCCGGAGCAGTCTCTGGAATGGTCCGACAGCGGCGTTGAAGGGGCTTTCCGGTTTTTGAAGAGGCTGTGGCGGCAGGTCTATCTGCATGTCCAGGATGGCCTTGTCGACGCCAGGCCGGATACGGGCGCATTGACCGACGCCCAGAAGGCAGTCCGCCGACAGATCCATCAGACCATCCAGAAGGTCAGCGACGATGTCGGCCGGCGTCATACCTTCAATACCGCGATTGCAGCCAATATGGAGCTGTTGAACACCCTGTACAAATTTGCCGATGATTCGGACAATGGGCGGTCCATCCGGCAGGAGGCCCTGACGGCCATCATCCTGATGCTGGTGCCGATCGTACCGCATATCTGCGACAGGTTGTGGCAGGAACTGGGGCATCGGGAGGCGCTGGTGACGGCAGCCTGGCCCCAATTCGACAAATCGGCATTGCAGCTCGATGAATTGCAGCTGGTCGTTCAGGTGAACGGCAAGTTGCGGGGGAAAATCAGCGTGGCCGCCGATGCCGGCAAGGAACAAGTCGAGGCTGCCGCCTGCAATGATGTCAACGTCCAGCGTTTCATTGCCGGCAAGACCATCCGCAAGGTCATCGTGGTGCCGAAAAAGCTGGTCAATATCGTCGTATAATGATGCTCTTTCAAAGACATGCCGCAAACATGCGGCGCTGTGTGCTGCTGATATTTGTTCTGCTTTGCGCCTCCTGCGGCTACCACCTGCGCGGCGCCATCGAATTGCCAGAGGAAATGAAAAATATCTATGTGCAGAATGCATCGCCGCAGCTGATGACCGGGTTCCAGCAGGTTTTGCAGTATGGTTCCGGCAGACTGGCAAACTCACATGCCGAAGCCGGCATCATCGTCAATGTACTCGATGAGGAAATGCGCAGGAATACGTTGACTCTCAGTGCCATCGGCAAGTCCACGGAATATGAGCTCAATTATTATCTGGATGTGGAACTGCTGGATGCCGATGGCAACGTCATCATGCCCAAACAGTCGATACAATTGCGCCGCGACTATTTCGATACCCAGATCAATGTCATTGGCAAGGCCAATGAACAGACCTTGATCACCCAGGAAATGTACCGTCAGGCCGTTCAGTCCATCATTGCCCGGGTGCGGGTCGCCTTGCAGGCCTACGGTAAATAATGCGGCTGCGCGCAGAGCAATTGCCGGCGGCGCTGGAAAAAAAGCTGTTTCCGGTGTACTTCCTTTCCGGCGATGAGCCGTTGCAGTTGGGAGAGGCCGCGGATGCCGTGCGTCAGGCGGCAAAAAAGGCCGGTTATCTGCACAGGGAGGTCTTTGCCGTGGAAGAGGGCTTTTCCTGGAATGCGCTGAGAACTTCCGCGGCTTCGATGTCGATCTTTGCCGACCGGAAATTGATCGACCTGCGCATGCCATCCGGCAAGCCGGGAAAGGAAGGAGCAAATGCCCTGCTGGATTATTGCCAGAACCCGCCGTCCGATACACTGCTGCTGATCACGGCAGGCAAAGTCAGCAGTACGGCATTCCGTTCAAGCTGGCTGCAGGCGCTGGACAAGCTGGGCATCGTGCTGCAGGTCTGGCCGCTGGCTGGAAGGGAGCTGGGCAGCTGGCTGCAGAGTCGGCTGCAGCGCCGTGGCATGCAGGTCGATCGGGATGGCATCGGATTGCTGGCCTCCCGGGTGGAGGGAAACCTGCTGGCAGCGGTCCAGGAAATCGAGAAACTGTATATCCTTCATGGAGCGGCAAAGCTGGGCAGTCAGGAGATCCTGCAGGCGGTAACCGACTGCTCCCGCTACGATGTCTTCCAGCTGGTGGACAGTGTGCTTGCTGCGCAACCGGCCAGAATTGTCAAAGTGCTATACGGACTGCGTGGTGAAGGCGTCGCTGCGCCGATCGTGCTGTGGGCGCTGGCGCGGGAAGCGCGCAGTCTGCTGGCCATCAAGGCGGCACTGCAGAAAGGGGCCGGCAGGGATCAGGTGTTCAGAAACCATCAGGTCTGGGACAAACGCAAACATCTGGTGGCTGCAGCCCTGCAGCGGCTTGCCGAGCGGGACTTGCAGAAAGTTCTGCTGCTGGCCGGCAAGGTCGACCGGCAGATTAAGGGTGAGCAGAGCGGCGACAGCTGGGAAAGCCTGCTCGCCTTGTGCCTGTTGTTTGCTTCCGTCGAGGTCATGGCAGAAACAGGGTGAACCGGGCGCCGCCGAACCGGCTGCCATTGTCGAAGGCGATATGTCCCGTTTTGTCGCCATGTGTGTGTATTCTGGCGATACAGGAAACAAAGAACAGGCCCAGGCCGGTATGGCTGTTGCCCAAGTCGATTTCGGTGTGACTGTCCGTTTTGGCCTGCAGATGTTCCGGTGTAAATCCCGGGCCGTCGTCTTCCACGCTGAAAGCGACAAAGTCGCCGTGTTGCGCGGCAGACAGCAGAATCCGGTGTTTGGCGTAACGCTGCGCGTTGATCAATAGACCCTCCAGGGCGCTGCATAGCAGCTGGTCGTCGCAATAGCAGAGCAGCCCCGCTGTACATTCGCTCTCCAGCTGCAGCCGCTGCAATGCCGGCAATCCCGTCTGCCGGGCAAGTACTTCCTCCAGTACTTCGCTGGCAACATGGGCGTCGATGCTGGGTGTAAATCTACGTATATCGATTTTATACAGGAGCAACAGTTGCATCAGGATGTTGTTCATGTGACCGGTCTGGTATTCCAGCTCTGCGAAATTCCGGCGTTGCTTACTGCTGCAGGTTGCGGCAAGATGGCTTAGCGATGTTCTGAAGCCGGCCAGGGAGTTTTTCAGGTCGTGGATACTGGCTGCCAGAACGGCGGTAAAATCGAATCTGTCCATCGGGCTTATCGGCAATGTGGCTACAGGATGGTATGGGATGCGGCGAGACTCGCATATTGTTTTTGCAGAGGATCGACTTTTTGGTAGGGAGTGCCAATTTTTACCGCCTTGTCGATACCGCCTTGTCGATATAGATTCGCGCTTGGCGGAGTTTTTCGGCATTGGCGCCGCTGGTCTTGATATCTTGCAGAAGAATTCTGGCCATGTTGACGATGATAGTCTGATTGTCGGGCAGCTGTTTGATGGCCTGATTGAAGACATCCAGTGCGGCATTCAATTTGCCCTATTTGAACAGCGCTACACCATTGTTGTTGATTTCGACGAGTTGTCGCCTGGCCATTTCGATCAGTTCATCGGCAGTATTGCCTGAGCCGTGAATCTGATGCATGACCTTGATATCCTCCATAAACTGATCGTCATCGAGATGGCCGCTGATCAGTTCCTGCATGAGGGCCCCGGCTTTCTCGCTATCGGCGCAGATGTAGCAGGCCCTGATGATGTCGAGACACAGTTCCCGGGGAATCTGGCCGGTCAGTTGCTCGCTGAAATGCTTGACCCGCTCATAGGCCTGCTTGACCAGGTTGTCATCGTCCAGATGATCATAGATCTGCGTTTCCAGGACTGCGGCACGTAATTGCGCTTCCGGATCGTCGATGAATTCCTGGCGCATGTCATCGATAGTTTTCAACGCCTCCATTTCGGCATGGTTTTGATGCTGAATTTTGGCCAGGCCTGCATAGTCTGCAGATGCTTTGTGCACCGAATATCTGCCAGTTTTATTGTCTGTTGGTAGGCCTTTTCGGCAACTTCCAGATTGCCGTTGCGCTCGGCAAGCCTGGCCAGTGATTTTTGCCGCAAAATGGCATGCGGCGAGAGCGCCAGAGCGGTGCCGAGAATGTCGACCGCTTCCTGATGATCACCCATCTTGCCCAAGGTTTTCGCCAGCCAGTCGTAGGCCTCCATCAGCATCGGCTGCTGTTCGATCAGTTCCTGGAAAATGTCCGCTGCGCGCAGATAGTCCTCCTGGAAAAAATAAATTTTGCCCAGACCCTGTTTTGCCCAGAGCAGGTCACGCTGCTGCAGGATTTTTTCGTAGATGGCTTTCGCGGTGCCGTAGTCGTTGACCCTGATGGCCAGTTCCGCACGCAATTTCAATAACTGCAGATGCATGTTTTTGGTGTTGTATTTCAGCATCTTGTCGCAATTTTGGATGGCCTGGCTGAAGTTCTCACGGGCGATTTCCCGTTCCACGCTGGCCAGAAACTCCTTGCGTGCGGCATTGCGCTGCAGCCTGAGCAGTAATTGCTGCGCGGTAAAGGGCTTGGTCAGATATTCGTCGGGTTTGTTTTCCATGGCGCTGAGGACCATGCTCAGGTCATGCTCCACGGTGACCATGATGAACACGGCATCGAATCGGAGCAGTTTGTGATGGCGGATTTCCTCCAGAATGTGCTGGCCGTTCTTTCCCGGGTCCAGGTTGTAGTCGCAGAGCACGATATCGAACGGGTTTTTTCTCAGCAATACCAAGGCTTCCTCGGCATTTCTGCATTCCACGATATCCATGGCATTCAAGGAGTACAGCATTTCCTTGATGGCGCTGCGCATCACGGAATAATCTTCGATGATCAGGATGCTTTTGTTTTTCAGTTTCATGGTGCCCTGTTTGAACGAATTGCCATGCGGATCTTGTGCTGCGGCGCAATGATGCTGTCCCGTTTAAGTTTAACCCTTCTTTTCCGGGTGTCCAGGTCGATGGCCTTGAAAAAAAAAATTCCGGCCCCATGTTGGAAGGGATTTAATTCTTCACAAAAACAAGTGGGTATCAAGAACATGATTGTTGAGGCTAAAAAAGAAACCCTTGGCTTTGAAACCGAAGTCAAGCATCTTCTGCATTTGATGATTCACTCCTTGTACAGCAACAAGGAGATTTTTCTACGGGAATTGATTTCCAATGCTTCCGATGCCGCCGATAAATTGCGTTTTGAGGCTTTGTCCAATGACGGACTGTACGAAGGCGACAGCGACTTGAAGATCAAGGTCGCGTTCGACAAGGAAAAGCGCACCATTACCGTATCCGACAACGGCATCGGCATGACCCGGGACGAGGTGCGCGAGCACATCGGCACCATCGCCAAGTCAGGCACCAAGCAGTTTTTCGAAGCATTGACCGGCGATCAGGCCAAGGACAGCGAATTGATCGGCCAGTTCGGCGTGGGTTTCTATTCCAGTTTCATCGTCGCCGACAAGGTGACCCTGACCACGAGCAAGGCCGGCGCTCCGGCATCGGCCGGTGTGCGCTGGGAGTCCACCGGAGAGGGCGAATACAGCATCGAGGATATCGAAAAACCAAGGCGTGGCACGGAGGTCGTGCTGCATCTTCGGGAAGGCGAGGACGAATTTCTGGACGGCTACCGGTTGCGCGCCATCATCAGGAAGTTCTCCGATCATATCTCCCTGCCCATCGTGATGGACAAGGAGCCGGAACCGGCCTCCGAAGGCGAGGAATCGGAACAGCCGCAGCAGCCGGAAGAGGAAACCGTCAACAGTGCCTCGGCACTTTGGACCAAGTCCAGGGATGAAATAGACCAGGAAGCCTACGACGAGTTCTACAAGCATGTGGCGCATGATTTTCAGGAGCCGCTGGCCCATGTGCACAGCAAGGTGGAAGGCACCAATGAATACACCATGCTGCTCTACGTGCCGTCACGGGCGCCTTTCGACCTGTGGGACAGAGAGGTCAAGCATGGCGTGAAGCTGTATGTGCGCAAGGTATTCATCACCGATGATGCGGAACAGCTGATGCCGCGCTATCTGCGTTTCATTCGCGGGGTCATCGATTCCGATTCGTTGCCGCTGAATGTCTCCCGGGAAATTCTCCAGCAAAGCAGGCAGATTCACGCCATCAAATCCGGAGCGGTGAAAAAGGTATTGGGGCTGCTGGAAAACATGGCAAAAAAAGAACCGGAAAAATACAGTAAATTCTGGGAGCAGTTCGGAACGGTTGTCAAGGAAGGGCCCATCGAGGATCCGAAAAACAAGGAGCGGATCGCCAAATTGCTGCGCTTCGCCTCGACGCACAACGATTCCGAAACCCAGGACGTCTCCCTGGAAGACTATGTGGCGCGCATGCAGGAAGACCAGGACAAGATCTATTATGTGACGGCGGACAGCTATTCGGCGGCGAAAAACAGCCCGCACCTGGAAATCTTCCGTAAAAAAGGCATCGAGGTATTGTTGCTGTCCGATCGCATCGATGAATGGCTGGTATCCAGCCTGACGGAATTCGATGGCAAGCCTCTGCAGTCGGTGGCCAAGGGTGAGCTGGATCTGGGCAAGCTGGAGGATGAGCAGGACAAAACCGAGGAAGAGAATCTGAACAAGGAATTCGCCCCGGTGCTGGAGCAGATCAAGAAAGTTCTCGGGGACAGGGTCAGCGAGGTGCGCTTGAGCCATCGCCTGACCGACTCTCCCGCCTGCCTGGTGGCCGGTGATCATGGCATGAGCCTGAACATGGAGCGCATCATGAAGGAAGCCGGGCAGAACCTGGCCATGCTGGGTGGCGGCAGCAAGCCGGTCTTCGAGCTGAATCCGGACCATGCCCTGGTTACAAGAATGAAGGAAGAGCAGGATGACGACCGGTTCGCCGATCTGGCGCAGATTCTGTTCGACCAGGCCATCCTCAGCGAGGGTGGTCAACTGGACGATCCCGGTGCCTTTGTGCACAAGCTGAACGACTTGCTGCAGGGTTTGTTGAAATAACCAGCAGCAGGATTCTGCGGGGCAGCAACAGGACGTTGAACGAAAAAGGGCCGGTGTCATCCGGCCCTTTTTGTTTCACGAAGCCTTTTGTCGTTCAATCAGGCTCGTTTCTATGTAATTCCACCACAGAGAGCACAGAGTCCGCTGAGAGTGCAGGGTAAAAGAGGACTTCCCTGTGCTTTCTCTGTGGGTTCTTTGATTTTTTTCATGGCAGCCATGAAGGAATCAACGCCTGCAAAAGCGCAATTGCATAGGTGCAGCCATAAATAGTTCGGATTTTAGTACAGGTTTATCAATGGAATTTCAATTGCTGAACAATGACGGCAAGGCCCGCCGCGGGCAACTGAGCTTTGCCCGCGGCAAGGTGCAGACCCCAGTGTTCATGCCGGTCGGCACCTATGGCTCGGTCAAGGCCATGACGCCGGAAGAGTTGACCGGCATGGGCGCGCAGATCATCCTGGGCAATACCTTTCATCTGCTGCTCAGGCCGGGCATGGGCGT
>JANEMG010000369.1 GCA_024511045.1 Gammaproteobacteria bacterium
GTACTTTCAGGAAATAATCATGAATTATCCTTTCAAAACAATATGTTGCATTATATCCTCGCCCTGCCATTTATGCAATTTGGAATATGACAAAGTAGAATTAGTGGTGAGGCGCAGGGAAGCGCCGAATAAGAACTGCCGGGGCAAGTACTGTCCTGTTGCCATTTTCCTATCCCACCCATGCAATACCGCGTATTATATCCGCAGTACATCCTAAAGCCACTCTAAAAAGGGGGTTATTCATGGCCCAGACCAAATCCGCGACCCTAACAGTTCGCATTCAACCGGCAGTCAAGGAAGGATTGCGCGCCATGTCCGAACAGGAAAGGCGCAGCCTGGCGAATATGCTGGAAGTGATGATTTTGGATTATTGCGGGAGGAATGGGATTGCGATTGATAAACAGTTTGATTTTGGGAAGAAAAAACGGCCATAAGGGGTGTTGGAAAATACATCATGACAAAACAAGTCGTATCAAAAAAACGCGTAGCCGATCATGGCGAAGTTTACACCCAGGAACGGGAAGTCAATGCCATGCTGGATCTGGTCAAACAGGAAACCCAGCGCATCGAATCGCGTTTTCTTGAGCCAGCCTGCGGCACAGGTAACTTCTTGATCGAAATCTTGCGCCGCAAACTCGAGGTGGTTGCATCCCGCTATCGAAAAAGCCAGGTAGAATATGAACGCTATGCTTTTCTGGCGGTTTCCAGCCTCTATGGCATTGATATCCTGCAAGACAATATCGATACCTGCCGTCAGCGCTTGTTGGGGTTGGTGAAGGAGCAATACACCGGGTTGTTCAAAACAAAGGCGAAAAACGAATTTCTGGCCGCTATACAAAAGGTGCTGTCGCTCAACATCCTGTGGGGGGACGCCCTGATTTTGCAAACACCCGGCGAACCTTCCGAGCCCATCGTTTTTCCCGAATGGTCGCCGGTAAACAGCAGCCTGATCAAGCGACGGGATTTTGTATTTGCCGAACTGGTCTCTCATGCCTCATTGAGCGAACTGCCCCTGTTTTCCGACCTGGGTGAAGATGTCTTTATTCCCCAGCCGGTCAAGGATTATCCCCCGGTCCATTTTTTGAGGATTGCTGATGCTGATTGAACACGGCTATAACCCTGATGTCCTGACCTGCATAGCCAACCTGAGCAGTGATGAAGTATTCACTCCGCCCAAACTGGTCAATGACATGCTGGACTTGTTGCCGGAAGAAATCTGGCAAGATGAAAAGGCAACCTTTCTGGATCCGTTTACCAAGTCCGGCGTATTCCTGCGCGAGATTGCCCGGCGTCTGGAGCAGGGGCTCAAAGACAAGATGCCAGACCAGCAGGCGCGCATCAACCATATTATGACCCGGCAAGTGTTCGGTATCGCCATCACCGAGCTGACCTCGCTCCTGGCGCGGCGCTCGCTCTACTGCTCCAAAACGGCCAATGGCAAATATTCAGTTTGCGATGCTTTTGACGTCCCAGACGGTAACATCCGCTATACGCCTATCGAACACACTTGGAATAATAATGGCAAATGTATTTATTGCGGCGCATCTGAAGCCAATTATGCCCGGGGCGAAGCGCTAGAAAGCCATGCCTATGAATTCATCCACACCGATAACCCTGAGGAATTGTTTGACATGAAATTTGATGTGATTGTGGGGAATCCGCCTTATCAGTTAAGTGATGGTGGGCATGGTCGCAGTGCATCTCCTATTTACAACAAGTTTGTCCACCAGGCAAAGAAGCTGAACCCTCGTTATCTAACCATGATTATTCCTGCGAGATGGTTTGGCGGAGGTAAAGGTCTGAATGATTTTCGTCAGGAAATGCTGAATGATGACCGTATTCGGAAATTGGTGGATTTTGAAGATGCTGGAGAATGTTTCCACGGTGTAGATATTGCTGGAGGCATTTGTTACTTCCTCTGGGAGCGCGACTATCATGGTCCATGTGAGGTGGTAAATGTACACAATGATATTAAAGAGTCTGCAATTCGCCCACTTAATGAATTTGATACCTTTGTACGCCATAGCAAGGCTGTTTCAATCATCAGGAAAATATTAACTAGAAAAGAGAAAAGGATGAGCGAGCAGGTGTCAAGCAGAAAACCTTTTGGTCTTGCAACAAATGCTCGTCCTCAAAGGAGTGGTGATATTATTCTACATTGGCAAAATGGAGAAGGACCATACAATCGAGATGAGATTACTGTGGGTACAGAAGTCATAGATAAATGGAAGGTTATTACTTCTTATGTTGGCTATGATCACGCGGGAAATCCCGGAAAAGATGGCAGACGTCGTGTGTTTTCCAAGATAGGGGTTCTTCCACCAGTAACAATATGCACGGAAACATACTTAGTCATTGGGAGCTATGATACGGAAGAAGAAGCTAAAAATATGGTGCGCTATATGAAAACCCGGTTTTTCCGGTTCTTGGTTTCCCAATTCATGTACTCTCATCATATTACCAGAACAGCATATAGCTTTGTCCCAGTTTTAGATATGAGTAGGGAATGGACGGATGAACTGCTCTCTATGCGCTACGGTTTAATGGAGGAGGAAAGCCGTTTTATTGAATCTAAAATCAGGATCTTTGAGTGACTGGCTTAATTTGCAAAATCCGGAATTTTCGCTCTTAATTTTCAGAAACTAGAGTTTAGAGTAAGCAACATTGTTCCACCGCTGCCAGCCATGGAGAGCGAAGCGAAGGCTGGTAGACCCCAGTAGCCGCGAGGCCGCACTGTTTTCCCGGCGTGCCTTGCG
>JANEMG010000047.1 GCA_024511045.1 Gammaproteobacteria bacterium
CCGGTCAGTCATCACCTGGTCGCGGCCAAGGCCATCGATCAGTTGGTGGGTGTCGATCCGGAAAATCTGACGCCTGCCGCCGACAAGCTGCGGCGTCTGCTGCATTTCGGGCAGGTGCTGCAATCCCATGCCCTGTATTTTTTCCATCTCGCCAGTCCGGATCTGCTGTTCGGCTTCGACAGCGACGTGGCAAAGCGCAACATCATCGCCGTCCTGCAGGAATATTCAGAGATCGGCGTGCAAGGCGTGAAAATGCGCAAGTACGGCCAAGAAGTGATCCGCATGGTTTCCGGGAAGCGCATTCATGGCACCGGCGCCATTGCCGGCGGCATGAACAAGTCCCTGACCCGGGATGAGCGCGACTATCTGCTGGAGGATATCGGCCAGATCCTCAAATGGGCCGAGGAGGCGGTTGCCCTGATCAAGAAAGTGCATTGCTCGAATCTGCCCTATTACGACGAATTCGCCACCATACGCAGCCACTATCTGGGGCTGGTCAAACCCAGCGGTGCCTTGGAGCTCTATCATGGCGGCATTCGTGCCAGGGACGACCGGGGGGATATCATTCTCGACCATCAGGACTACTGCCGGTACAACGACATCATTCATGAACAGGTCAAGTCCTGGACCTACATGAAGTTCCCCTATCTACTGTCTTTGGGCAGCGAACAGGGCTGGTATCGCGTCGGGCCGCTGGCGCGGGTCAATATCTGCGACCGCATCGACACGCCGAAAGCCGAGGCTGCGCGGCTGGATTTCAAGGCGCATGGCGACGAGCCGATGATCCACAGTACTCTGGCGACGCACTGGGCGCGGCTGATCGAAGTGCTGCATTGCGCCGAGGCCATCGAGACCCTGCTGCACGATCCCGATATCCTGTCGCAGGATCTGCTGGTGCAGGGGGAAAAGCGTTCCGAAGGCATCGGCGTGATCGAGGCGCCCAGGGGCACGTTGTTCCACCATTACCAGATCGATGAAAATGACATCGTCATCAAGGCCAATCTGATCGTTTCCACCACCAGCAACAATCAGGCGATGAACGAGTCGGTGCGGCAAGTGGCCGCCACTTATCTGGATGGCAGGGAACTGACCGAGCCGCTGCTGAATCATCTGGAAGTGGCGATACGCGCCTATGACCCTTGTCTGTCCTGCGCCACGCATGCACTGGGCAAGATGCCGCTGCAGCTGGAGCTGGTCGATGCCAATGGTCAGGTGATCGACAGGCTGGTCAAGGAAAGCGACGGGCTGGTGCAAAGATCCCTGCCCGATGCCTGAACCGGTCCTGGTCTTCGCCTACGGCAATCCCAGCCGCGGCGACGATGCGCTGGCGCCAACGCTGCTGGAACGGTTGCAGACGATTTCGTCCGACTGGCTAGGCTGTGAATTTCTGACGGATTTTCAACTGCAGATAGAGCATGCGCTGGACCTGCAGCAGCGGCGCCTGGTGGTGTTCATCGATGCGGCAACGGATTGCGCCGGACCTTTCGAACTCAGCGAGCTGGCAGCTGCCCGCGACGAAAGTTATAGCACCCATGCGATGAGCCCTGCTGCAGTGCTGCATGTCTACCGTTCAGTTGTCCGGGAAACGCCGCCGCCCGCTTTTTTGCTGAAAATAAAGGCGGAAAAATTTGAGCTGGGGGAAGGGCTGAGCGGCAATGCGGTTCAGCATCTGCAGCAGGCAGGGGAGTTCGTGGAGCGACTGCTGGGCGAGCCCTGTGCGGACGTCTGGCGGCAGATGCTGGTGCATGGCCATGCATGAAATTTCACTGCTGGAAAATGTCCTGGAAATCCTGCAGGCCAGTGCCCGTGAGCAGGGATTTACCCGGGTGGCCAGGGTCTGCCTGGAAATCGGGGAGTTGTCCTGTGTCTCGGAGGATGCGCTGCAATTCGGCTTCCCTGCCGTCATGCAGGGCACACTGGCGGAACAGGCCGAGCTGCAGATTCGGCGCGTCAAGGGCATCGGCCAATGCCGGCAATGCCGGCAGCGGGTGGAGCTGCAAACCCTGCATGATCCCTGTCCTGCCTGCGGCAGTTTTCAGATTGCTGTCGATGATCCTGCTGTTCCCGGGGCTGGCCTCGGCCCATACCGGAATGCTGCAGACCTCGGGCATGCTGCAGGGATTCATCCACCCTTTCTCCGGCATCGACCATCTGCTGGCGATGCTGGCCATCGGCATCTGGGCCGTGCAGCTCGGTGGTGAAAAAATCTGGCTGCTGCCGCTGACATTTATTGGCGTCATGGCGGCATCCAGCCTGCTGGGGATGACAGGATTCAGCAGCCAGTGGCTGGAACTCGGGATTCTGTCCTCCTGCGTGCTTCTGGCCGTTTTCATCTCCCGGTCGACCCGGTTTTCGACGCCGATCAGTGTCCTGGTCGTGGCCGCTTTTGCATTGTTTCACGGCATCAGTCATGGCGGGGAAATGGCGGTTGAACTGGATGGTTTTTCCTATATGGCCGGATTCATCTGCGCCACGGCGCTGCTGCATGGCCTGGGCATCGTCTTTGCTCTGCTGTACAGACAATGGCAAACTGCCAAATGCAAGCAGGGTGTACTGGTCGTGCCTACGGACCAGGATGGACTGTAGAATGCCCGCCGCTCTCCGCCCTGCTGCTGGCCAGCGGGTGCAAGGGGCTATCTGCTGCTGAGCTGTTTTTCTTCCACATAGGTCTGCAGGCCGCTGCTGCAGTCCACCAGAAACACCAGATTGTCGCTGCTGCTCCTGGAATTCAGTTCCGAAGCCTCGACGCGGCCGCAATTGCCGCCATCGAGAACATACAGCGCGGCCTTCCTTCGGAGGCGTTCGATTTCCGGCAGCCTTGCCTGGAAATCTTCCACCAGGGCGGGCCTGTCGCCTTCCGTATAGGGAGGGATGGCAAAAGCGGAAAATTGTTTCGGATGGTCTTTGATGAACTGCTGGTTTATCCTGGTTTCCGCGATGCTTTCCTGCAGCAGCCGGGCCTGCTGTTCGGCAATTTTTCGTTGGGCAATTTCTTCCTGCTCGCGTTTTTCCCGGGCCAGCTGAATCCTTCTTCGCTCTTCCTCCAGGCTGATATTGGCGCCAGAAGTCAAATCGATTTCGGAAGCCAGCGCCTGCTCGGCGCAGGGTTGATTCTGGTAAGTGATTCTGTCATTGTTGTCGATGCATTTATAGACACCGGCAAAGGTA
Organism: Gammaproteobacteria bacterium; assembly: GCA_024511045.1. Classification (GTDB taxonomy): domain Bacteria; phylum Pseudomonadota; class Gammaproteobacteria; order Methylococcales; family Methylomonadaceae; genus JANEMG01. The sequence continues at coordinate 3,169 of JANEMG010000047.1, forward strand.
TAGCTGGAAAATAATAATGTCAACAGACACAGCGCTAATCTCATGACCACTCCTCTGGAAATCGTTTTGTCAACCAGTGTCTACCCATCAATGACGGGCACTGATCCGGCACAGGAATGTGCCGGCATGATCGATGGCCTCAAGGCATCGATCATGAAGAAAACAGCCAATCGCATTTGCTGTTTTTTTGATTCTAACTAAGTATAGTCAATAAAAAGCAGTTTTTGATGGGCCGGTGCGGCACTGACGATGGTTTGACAAGGTAAAAATGACTGATCTGATTTTCAATCTCAACGGCGTGCCCGAGGACGAGGCACAGGATATCCGTGAGTTGCTGAGCAGCAATGCCATTGCCTTTTATGAAACGACGGCAGGCAAGTGGGGAACGGCCACGGCGGCAATCTGGCTGAAAGATGACCGGCAGCACGATCTGGCGAGGGAGCTGATCGCGCAATATCAAAGAGAGCGGGTGCTAAGGGTCAGGGCTGAATATGCGGCATTGCGGGAGGCAGGCAAGGCGCCCGGTCTGTTGACCAAATTCAGGAAAAACCCCCTGCAATTGATCTTTTATCTGGCCGTCATGGCTGTGATCATTTATCTGTCGATTTTTCCCTTTGTCAATTTTGGCAAGTGACGGGGCGGGATGCCAGGCATCGAGGCGGTGGCTGACTGCGCATAAAATATGCAACAGTTTGCATATATGTGGGCAATAGTTGCGTTATCGACCTGGCTGTCCAGATTCCGCCGGCAGGTCCCTGCGACGGGAACGCCCTGCAGAACCATCCACAGGCGCTCGATGGCGCCAGCCTCTTTGCCGGGCACCTCACTGCTCCCGGGTTCATTCTCGAATTTTTCAGAACGGTGGATTTAGTGTTTGCTGGCCATGTTTGTTAATATGTAAAAAATTACATATGGGTGGTGGGTACAGGATTTGAACGACGCATTTCAGACGGCATTGCAGATGATGCTGGATTTGGATGAATCCCTGGTGGAAATCATATTGGTGTCGCTGCGCGTCAGTGTCACTGCGACAGTACTGGCGGCAGTCGTCGGCTTTTTGCTTGGCGCGGTTCTGGCCATCTGGCGTTTCCCCGGGAGGGGGGCGCTGCTGGTGCTGTTGAATGCCATGATGGGACTGCCGCCGGTAGTCGTCGGGCTGCTGGTCTATCTGCTGTTGTCCAGGGCGGGTCCAATGGGCAGTCTCGGTCTGCTGTTTACGGAAAGCGCGATGATCATTGCACAGTGGTTGCTGGTCACCCCGCTGATTGCCGCTTTGACGCAGCAGATCGTTGCCGACCTGATGCTGGAATACCGGGAGCAGCTCTATTCACTGGGAGCCAAACGCTGGACGATGCTGCAGACTCTGCTCTGGGAAGGGCGCTACAGTCTGCTGACGGTGATGCTGGCAGGTTTTGGCCGGGCGATATCGGAAGTGGGCGCGGTGCTGATCGTGGGCGGCAATATTGCACATCATACCCGGGTGATGACGACGGTGATTGCTCTCGAGACCTCCAAAGGCAATCTGACCATCGCCCTGGCGCTGGGAATGATACTCATTGCCCTGGCCTGCATGATCAATGCTGCAGCGGCCTTCAGCAAAATCTATGCGGCGCGGTTGTACGGCTGAAATGCTTGATTCGGGTGCAGGTGCCGCTCTCCAGCCGGGCAGTGAAGCCAGCATTCTTCCGCTGCATTTGACTGGCGTTGGTCTTGATATCGCGGGTCATCGGCTGCTGGATGGCGTTTCCTTCGAGCTGAAGCCGGGGCCGCTGACGGTGATACTGGGCGCCAATGGCGCTGGCAAGAGCCTGCTGCTGAAAATTTGTCATGGTCTGCTGTCGCCAACCCGTGGCGAAGTCAACTGGCAAAGCACGGCATCGGCACAGATTCGCGGCAGACAGGCGATGGTTTTTCAGCGTCCGGTGCTGTTGCGGCGTTCAGTGGTGGCGAATATCGATTATGTACTGCGCTTGCAGGGCGTGTCGAAACCGGAGCGGCAGCAGCGCATAGCGGCAAGCCTGCAAATGACCGGATTGACCCATCTGCAGCATCGCGGGGCCCGCGTGCTTTCGGGAGGAGAGCAGCAAAAGCTGGCAGTCGCGCGGGCCTGGGCGGTGCGGCCCGAGATCGTGTTTCTGGATGAACCGACGGCGAATATCGATCCTGCCGCGACGGTGTTCATGGAAAGCCTGATCAAACGGTTCAGCGCAGCCGGTACCAAGGTGGTCCTGACCAGTCATGATCTCGGACAGGCAAGCAGGCTGGCCGATGAGGTGCTGTTTCTGCATCAGGGGCAGTTGCTGGAACAGGCGCCGGCACAGCAGTTTTTCGCCCGGCCGGAAAATCCACATGCCAGGGCTTTTCTTCGCGGAGAACTGCCGGGTTGATTTTTTTCATTTACAGGCATTTGCCGGGGAGAGCGGGTGAAACAGATTGACAATTTGGCTGTTTGTCTGGGGATGGCCTTCATGGTCCTTGCCGGTTCCGTGCAGGCGGGAGAGAACTTTATCACGCTGGCATCGACCACGTCGACGCAGGCCTCCGGGTTTTTCGATTACTACCTGCCTTTGGTCCAGCGCCGTACCGGCATCGATGTCCGCGTCGTGGCGGTAGGTACCGGTCAGGCGCTGAAACTTGGAGAAAATGGTGATGCCGATGTTTTGCTGGTCCACGACAGGGTGGGGGAATTGCAATTTGTCGAACAGGGTTTTGGCGTCGACCGGCGGGAGGTCATGTACAATGATTTCGTGCTTGTCGGCCCGAAAAGGGATCCAGCCAGGGCCGCCGGTTCTGAAAGCGCCGTGGCCGCCTTGCAGAAGATTGCCGGCAGCAAGGCAGGGTTCATTTCCCGCGGCGACGACAGCGGTACCAACCGCCTGGAACGCCGTTTATGGCAGGAGGCCGGCATCGATCCCGGCGCCTCCGGGGGGAACTGGTACCGGGAGGCCGGGGCAGGAATGGGTGCGGTGCTGAACATGACCGCAGCCTCCGGCAACGCCTACACCATTGCCGACCGGGCCACCTGGCTGGCATTCCGGAACAAGACCGAACTGGCCTTGCTGGTACAGGGGGATGCAAGACTTTTCAATCAGTACAGCCTGATCCTGGTGAACCCTGAAAAACACCCCCATGTAAAAAAACAGCAGGCATTGCTGTTCATGGACTGGATGACCTCGGTGGAAGGCCAGCGCGCCATCGCCGGTTTCCAGACGGCAGGACAGGCCCTGTTCAAGCCCAATGCGCTGCAGCAGTGACGGCGCGGGTAAGTTCCGGCAGATCTGAACCAGGATGAAACTGCGCGTCGATTTACGCTGGCATGGCGGCTGCAGGCAGAGCGAGGAAATGACCGAGGAGGTGTTCCGGCTGCTGCAGGCGATAGACGATACAGGCTCCCTGCGCGCCGCAGCGGAGAAGTGCGGGCTGTCCTACCGCCATGGCTGGGGCCTGCTGCAGAAGTGGCAGCGGCTGCTGGAATATCCTTTGGCGCGCATGGAAAGAGGCAGGGGGGCCGTTGTCACGGAACTTGGCAGAAAGCTGTTGGCGGGCAGAAAACGCATTGCGGCCCGAATGGAACCGGATCTCCAGCGACTGACGATGGAACTGGCGGAGGAATTGGACGCCGTCATCGATTCCGGAAAGCCGCACAGGTTGCGTATTGCCGCCAGTCATGGGCTGGTCATTGCCATGCTCGGCGAGTTAGCCGATGCGCTGCAGGATTTGCCGCTGGATATACAGATTCACGGCAGCCTGGATTCCCTGCGGCTGCTCAAGGCCGGGCGGTGCGAAGTCGCCGGCTTCCATATTCCCAATGGCCGGTTGGGGACAGTTCTTCTGCCGCGCTTTCGCCGTTTGCTGAATCCGGCGCAGCATGCGCTGATTCGTGTCGTTCAGCGCCGCCAGGGAATCATGACGGCGCCGGGAAACCCCAAGGGCATCGATGGACTGCAGGATTTGCAGAAGCGCACGGTGCGTTTCATCAACCGGCAGAGGAATTCCGGGACGCGCACGACGCTGGATCTGCTGCTCGATGAGGCTCGGCTTGATCCTGAACAAATCATCGGTTACAGCGCGGAAGAATTCACCCATCTGGCCGTCGCCGCGATGGTCGCCAGCGGTGGCGCAGACGCGGCGTTTGGTCTGGAAGCGGCCGCGGCCCGCTTCAAATTGCATTTCATTCCCTGCAATTGGGAAAATTACTGGTTTGTGCTGCAGAGGGAAGCGCTGGATTCCCAGCCACTGGCTGGGTTGCTGGCTGTGCTGCGCAGTAAGGAATTCAGTGAACGCGTGACGCGATTTCCTGGATACCGGGTGATTCAGCCCGGCTGCGTCGTGTCGCTGGATGCCGGGCTTTCTGAACTGGTCGGAGATCCTCGAGCACAGTCGCTGCCGTTGTCCAGTTCACCTAGTCAAAGCAGTTCCAGCGTGTAACCGCCGATGGGCAATACCGGTTTGGCAATGTCCAGGGTTATGTCGATGCTGCCTTCACTGTCCAGCAACCTGGCTGCGGATTCGGACAGATAGTCGGCGGGGTGAAAAACTCTTTCGGCAAACACCCTGCCGTTGAATTCCATCAGCGTCAATTTGATGTCGGGATAAGCCTGGGGAAAGGGTGCCTGATTGGCAAGCACGGCCTGTAATTGCAAGACGTTGTCCGCTGTGGGCTGCAGGACGCCCCGGATGGTGAGCTGCTGCAGATTTTCGTAGACAGGAAGGCGGCAGGACAAGGGCTGGCAGAGGGTTTCGATCCAGGGCCGGATGCCGGGCTTCTGTACCAGCTGGCTGCCTTGGAAATAATAGAGTTGTGCAAACAACAGCAGCAGGCAGGCTGCGCAGCTGTCCCACACTGATGCGGTGGGAAGTTTGGCATTCGGGGCATTGGGTAAACATGTGTTGATTGTTGCTGGGGTATTGAGAGTTGCAGACAGTGTGCAGATCAATGCAATGTCTGTTATCCTTTTTCGCCGTCGATCCGGCACCATTCTTCCCGGCTGACGGGCGCCTGTAATTTCATAGTATCAGCATAGGCCATAATTACCGATTCTGCCTGTTCATTCAATATGCCCGACAGGATCAGTTGCCCGCCGGGAGTGAGCAGGGCAGCGATTGCCGTTGCCAGGTCGATCAGCGGGCGGGCCAGAATATTGGCCAGCACGATGTCCGCCTGCAGCGCGGGCAAGTGTTCGGGAAGGAAGCACTGGATTTTGTCCTGAACACGATTTTTTTCCGCATTGGCCTGCGTTGCCGACAGCGCCTGGGGATCGATATCGATGGCATAGGCCTGCCCGGCGCCCAGCAGGACTGCCGCGACCGCCAGAATGCCGGAGCCGCAGCCGTAGTCGACGATGGTTTTGCCGGTCAGGTCGTGGTTTGCCAGCCATTCCAGGCACAGCGCGGTGGTCGGGTGCGTGCCGGTGCCGAAGGCCAGGCCTGGGTCCAGGATCAGGCATTCGCTGTTGTTTTCTCTTCGCTCCTGTCCGGTCGGACAAACCCACAGCCTGTCGCCAAATTTCATCGGCCGGTAATGCGCCATCCAGGCGCGTTCCCAGGCCTGGTCCTCCAGACGTTCCTGGCGCCATTGCTTCAAGGGTGCATCGGGACAATATTCGCTCAGGGTTTTTTGTATCTGCTGCAGGTCGTCTTTCATGGTGAACAGTCCGGTTATGCGGGTCTGCTTCCAGATTGGTGTTTCACCAGGGTGAGGTTCGTACAAGGGCTGTTCCGAGGCATCCCTGTAGGTGACGGAAAGCGCACCCAGCTCGCCGAAAAAATCGGCGACTGCCGGGGCGTGGTCTTCCGTGGTGGTGACCGAGAGTTGCTGCCAGATCGTCATCGTCAACGGGAAGGGACTGCAAAGCAGCCCTGTCCCTCCTGGCTCGTGACGCGGAGCATGATCGGCGGATGCGTCGTAAAAGAACGGCCGGCAGCAGGTATCAATACAGTCCCAGTTTCTTTTCCAGATAATGGATGTTCTGTTCACCGTCGATGAATGCGGCATCGCTGATGATGTCCTGCTGCAGCGGGATATTGGTCTTGATGCCGTCGATGATGATTTCGCTCAGGGCGGTATTCATGCGCGCGATGGCGCTTCGGCGGTTCTCGCCATGGGCGATCAGCTTGCCGATCATGGAATCGTAATAGGGCGGGACCGGGTAGCCATTGTAGATATGCGTTTCACAGCGGATACCCGGGCCGCCAGGCATGTGAAACTGGTCGATGGTGCCGGGACAGGGCATGAAGGTTTCCGGGTCTTCGGCATTGAGCCGGCACTCGATGGCGTGGCCCTGTATTCTGACCTGGTCCTGGGTGATGGATAGCGGTTCGCCGGCGGCAATGTGCAGCTGTTCCTTGACGATATCGAAGCCGGTGATCATTTCCGTGACCGGGTGTTCGACCTGTACCCGGGTGTTCATTTCGATGAAATAGAATTTGCCGTTTTCATAGAGGAATTCGAACGTTCCGGCGCCCAGATAACCAATGTCGGTGCAGGCCTTGGTGCAGCGCTCGCCGATTTCCCTGCGCTGTTCCTCGGTGATGCCGGGGGCCGGCGCTTCTTCGACGACTTTCTGGTGGCGGCGCTGCATGGAGCAGTCGCGTTCTCCCAGATGTATGGCGTTGCCATGGCTGTCGGACAGCACCTGGAATTCGATATGCCGCGGATTTTCCAGAAACTTTTCCATGTACAGTGTATCGTTGCCGAAAGCGGCGCCTGCCTCGGCCCTGGTCAGATTGATGGCGCTGAGCAGCGTTGCGTCGGTATGTACGGTGCGCATGCCCCTGCCGCCGCCGCCGCCGGCTGCCTTGATGATCACCGGATAGCCGATTTTATGCGCCAGTTTCAGGTTTTTTTCATCGTTGTCCGACAGTGGCCCTCCGGAACCGGGCACGCAGGGAATGCCGGCCTCGATCATGGCCTTTTTGGCCGAGATTTTGTCCCCCATCATGCGAATGGTGTCCGGGTTCGGGCCGATGAATGTGAAACCGCTCTGCTGCACTTTTTCGGCGAAATCCGCGTTCTCCGAAAGGAAGCCATAACCTGGATGGATGGCGACGGCATCGGTGACTTCTGCGGCGCTGATAATGGCCGGGGTATGCAGGTAGCTGTCCTGTGAGGCGGCAGGGCCGATGCACACCGATTCATCGGCGAGCAGTACGTGTTTCAGATTGCGGTCGGGTTCCGAATGGACGGCGACGGTTTTGACGCCCAGTTCACGGCAGGCGCGTAAAATGCGCAGGGCGATTTCGCCACGGTTGGCAATGACGATTTTATCGAACATGTTGTTTTATACCGATTGGGAATTTAGGGGCTGCTTCATTCAATGATGAACAATGGCTGGTTGTACTCTACGGGCTGTGCATCCTCGACCAGTACCTGGGTCACGGTGCCGCTCTTGTCGGCTTCGATCTGGTTCAAAATTTTCATCGCTTCGATGATGCAGAGTGTATCACCGACATCGACTGACTGGCCGGTCTCGACAAAGGGTTTGGCACCCGGTGAGCTGGACCGGTAGAAGGTTCCGACCATTGGTGATTTGACTACATGCCCGGCGGTTTTTTCTTCTGCTGCCGGGGCGGTTGGTGCGGCGGCGGCCGCCACCAATGGTGCGGCAGCCACAGGAGGAGGGCTGGAATAGCGGCTGATGCGGACGGATTCCTCGCCTTCCGAAATTTCCAGTTCGGCAATGTCGGATTCTTCGATAATTTCGATCAGTTTTTTTATTTTTCTGATATCCATGGTATTTATCTTCTCTCGATTAGGATTTGATGTACGGCCTGCAGGGCCAGTTCATACCCGGTGGCGCCAAGTCCGCAAATAACGCCTTGGGCAATATCCGAGAAATAGGAATGCGCTCTGAAAGGTTCCCGGGCGTGGACGTTGGATAAATGCACTTCAATGAACGGAATTTGCGTTGCCAGCAAGGCATCCCGTATGGCCACGCTGGTATGCGTGAATGCCGCGGGATTGATGATGATGAAATCGGTGTCCTGTTCATAGGCCTGGTGAATCATGGCTGTC
>JANEMG010000517.1 GCA_024511045.1 Gammaproteobacteria bacterium
TCTATGCCGGTTGCTGTGGACAGCCTCCGTTTGATTTGGTTTTGTGTGTTCATGCCGTGAAGCATGCAGCAAACGGTACATTTCGTCCAGATGTTTTTTATGGGTAAAGGGCAGGGCTAGCCTGTAGCGAAGGCGCGGAAACCAGGTGTTTTTAAAATGCAAAAAGCCCACTTCTGCCTTGCCGCTTATGTCGGCGGCGTGTCAAGCAAATGACCGCTAAGGATTCTAAGACAACGCCTCTGCCCTGTCACCCTTTTTTCTGCGGTGCATAAAAATGTCGCCTGGACTCAAAGCCGCTGTCTGAGCACTTCATAGAGCAGTACACCGGCCGCCACCGAAAGATTCAGGCTTTGCACCTGCCCCTGCATCGGCAGCCGTACCAGCAAATCGCAGTGTTCCCGAACCAGGCGCCGCATGCCCTTGCCTTCCGCCCCCACCACCAGCGCCAGTGGCACAGTCATATCGGCCTGATACAGGGTCTGTTCGGCCTCACCGGCGGCGCCGAAGATCCAGATATCCTGTTCCTTCAGCCAGCGCAGCGTTCTGGCCAGGTTGGTCACCTGATAGACCGGTACGGATTCCGCTGCGCCGCTGGCAACCTTGCACACCACCGGGGTGATGCCAACGGCCTGGTCTTTGGGAATGATCAGCCCGTGCACGCCCGTGGCGTCTGCCGTTCTGAGACAGGCGCCCAGGTTGTGGGGATCCTGAACATGGTCCAGGACCAGAAACAGGGCCGTTTCCTGCAAGACGCTGACGGCCTTTTTCAGGGCCCGCTCGTCCAGAACCTGCGGCATGTCCGCCTCGATGACGATACCCTGATGTTTCTGCCCGGCAGCGAGGCGCTGCAGCGTCTTCCGGTCCGTCGTTTCCGGATGGATGCGGTGCGCCGCCAGTGCTTCGAGGATGCCGTTCAGTCGCTGGTCACGGCGCTGGGCATCGACCCAGACCCTGGTTATCCGGTCCGGTGAATAATCCAGTACCGCCTGCGCGGCGTGCAGGCCAAAAATTTTCATGGCAGGCATCAGCGCCGTCTTTTTCTGGGGCGTTTTTTGGCTGGCCGTTTCTCCAGCAGGGCAAAATCGATTTTTTTCTCATCCAGATTGACGCCGGCCACGGTGACCTGCACCGGATCCCCGAGACGATAGCGGATGCCGGTTCGCTCGCCGTTCAACTGGTGGCTGATGGGATCGAAATGGAAGAAATCCTGGCCCAGCGTGGAAATATGCACCAGTCCTTCGACAAAGATATCGGCCAAGTTGACGAAAAAGCCAAAGGAGGTGACTGCGGAAATGACGCCGCTGAATTGCTCGCCGATCTTGTCCTGCATGTACTCGCATTTCAGCCATGTGACCACATCCCGCGTGGCTTCATCGGCGCGTCGCTCGTTGGCCGAGCAATGTTCGCCAAGCAGCACCATGTCGGAGTCGCTGTAGCTAAAACTTTCCACAGGCTTGCCGCGCAGACAATGTCGGATCGCCCGGTGTACCAGTAAATCCGGGTAGCG
>JANEMG010000370.1 GCA_024511045.1 Gammaproteobacteria bacterium
GCTGACCAGCAGCATCTCTGTTGTCTGCATTTCGAGGGCAAACCTGCCGGGCCGCTGCACAGCAAAAATATACTGTGCAGTAGCTCGGCAGGAGAGTCTGAAAAGTTTATGATCTTTTAAATGGTTCTTGTCAAGTCCCGATAGATCATAGATTTTCTTTTTGAATAATTCCGGTTGTTTGCGAGCACCGACAGAGTCATTGGCGAGGATCTCCGGTCCGTCAGCAGTTCCTTGAAAGCGGCGACGGATTCCAGGGAGGGGTCGCGCAGATTGACGGGGTTGAAATCGAAGCGGACCTGGGTCAGTAGCACTGCCGCGGTGATCGCGAGCACCGTGCTGAGCCGGCGGATCAGCCTGCCGTACACTACGGGGAAGCGGTAAAACCCATCGGGAAGGATGCTGCTGCGCCTTTTTTGGGGCAATGTCAGGGGCAGGATTTTCAGCATGGCCGGCAGCAGCGTCAAGGTGACCACCAGGCCGATGAGCATACTGCTGCCGGCGATGATGCCGAGTTCCGACACGCCGGCATAGGCGGTGGGCACGAAAGCATAGAAACCGGCGGCGGTGGTGACGGCGCACAGGGCGATGGAAGGGCCGACGCTGGTCAGGGTCTGCTGCAAGACGGCAACACGGTTTATTTTCTGGTCCAGAAGTTCCCGGTAGCGCAAGGTGAAGTGGATGGCATAATCCACGGCCAGTCCGATGTACAGGACTGCGAAGGCGATGGAAATCAGGTTGAGCCGGCCCACGGTAAAGGCTGCGAAAGCCGCCGTATAAACCAGTCCGATGACCAGGCAGAAGAGCGTGGCGAAGGTGAGCGTGGGCGAACGCAGGCCCAGCATCAGGATGGTGCAGACCAGCAGCAGCGAGGCCAGGGAGGCGGCCGCCGCGCTGCGCTCGAGGCTATGCAGTTCATCGTGCTCCAGGGCGACCTCCCCGGTCAGTCGGACCCGGGCGCCGGGGAAGCGTTTTTCCGCGGCATCTGCGATGGCGCGCACCGCCCGGAGGGATGCGTCGGCGGGCAGCAAATCCCGATAATCGAGAACCGGCTTGACCAGGATGAAGCGCCGGGTGCTCTGGAAATCCTGGTTTTCGCCATACATCAAGCGTTGCCACGAAACAGTATACCGTTCCCCTTGCAGCGCGACACGGACAACGCTGCGGATCTCGCCGAGCAGCGGAGCGAGATCCACCGGCAGTTCGCTTTCGGTTGTTTCCAGTGCAAGGCCGATGACCGACAGCAGGCCTGTGAGGCTGTTGTCCTGTGAAAGCCGCCCGATAAAAGGCTGCGCCTGCGCCAGGTCGGCGGCAAGCTGCTGCAGCTCCTCGAGATCCAGATACAGCAGCCCATGGTGCTGGAAAAAAGGGCCTTCGCCGGGGATGTAATGGGAGACGATATGTTCTGTGTCACTGTCGAGACGTTCCCCAAGGTAGGCCAGCACGCGGTGGGTCTGTTCAGGCGTTGCGCCGTCGACCACGACCAGTATGGCCAGATCATCCTGGGGAAAGGCTTCCAGCAAACGCTGGCGGGCCTTCTGGAAGGGCAAATCCTGCGCCAGCATCTGCGAGGTATCGGTGTTGATGCCCAGATTTTCCAGCGTATAATTCAGGCTGAACCCGCCTCCCACGAGGAAGGCGAGGATCAATAATTTTGGGTAGGCCAGCAGCCGGTATTGCAGCCCGGCCAAGCTTCTGCCGGTAATTTCTTTGAACAATCTCATCGCTCGCTGTCGATGAGGTGCAGCAGGGACTGCAGCGTCAGCGCATTGTCAGGTGCCGCACCCTGCGCGTCGTTGTCGAAATAGACGTGAATCTGCCTGCCCTGTTCCGACCAGCGTCTGATCTTCTCCGCCCAGACCTGCAATTCCCCAAGCGAATAGGAGGAGGCATAGGTCTGGCTATGGCCATGCAGACGGATGTAGACCAGATCGGTGGTGGCTTGCTCCCAGACCGGCCAGTCGGCGGCATCGGAGATGCAGTTGGCGATGCCGGCTTCTGTCAGACAGTCCGTCGTTTCCGTATCGAACCAGGACGGGTGCCGGAATTCCATTCAATGCCGGGCTTCACGCCAACTGCTCAAAGCCTGGACAAAGGTTTGCAGCCTGGCAATGTTCTTCGACCAGGCCTTGGGCAGTTGCCACAATACAACGACCAGTTTTTCCTGCAGGGCTGCCGCGCGATTTTTCTCGGTCAGTACCGGGGTTTCGGGGTCCAGCAATTTCCGGTTGTGGGTCAGGTAGCGGTTGGCCTTGATGGCGAACCGGAACTGCGGCGGCGTTTGATCGTGCCAGCGGACGAATGTCGAGATGTTTTGCAGCCGGTAGAAGGTGGCATTGATTTCCACGGAAGGAAAATGCCGGGCATAGAAGGGCAGCCAGTTCTTTCTGGGGACACCGCTGTAGAAGTTGTCCTGCCAGTGCTTGTAGTTCCAGCCGCTGGTGCCAATATAGATCTTGCACACGGCTGCTATGCCCGGGTGCAGTCGTTAGGCAAGTCAGTCGAAAATGGCGGAATCGAGATTCCTGGCGGTATCCAGGCCGCGGATGGTTTCCCTGCCGCGGATGCCGGTCAGGCGGGTGCCGGCCAGGTCCGCGCCGGTGAAATTGGCGTCGGTCAGTTTGGTTTCTGAAAGATCGGCTCCCTGCAGATTCGCTCCGGACAAGTCCGCGGCGTCGAGATCGGCGGAGAACAACCGGGCATTTTTCAGGTTGGCGCCGGTCAGGTTGGCAACTGTCTC
>JANEMG010000371.1 GCA_024511045.1 Gammaproteobacteria bacterium
ATCGATGCGCTGCTCGAACCTTCCCGGCAGGCACACGTCCCTATCGCTATCAAGACCCGGCGTGGAGTGATCAGGGGACGGGGGGACAATCAACAGCAGTATCTCAAGAATATCATGAGCGATGATATCAATTTTGGCGTCGGTCCTGCCGGAACCGGGAAAACCTATCTGGCGGTGGCCTGCGCAGTCGCCGCCCTGGAAACTGAACAGGTCCGGCGCTTGATCCTGGTCCGGCCTGCGGTCGAGGCGGGAGAGAAGCTGGGCTTTTTACCCGGCGATATGGCGCAGAAGGTGGATCCCTATCTGCGGCCGCTGTATGACGCCTTGTATGAAATGCTGGGTTTCGAAAAAGTCGAGAAACTGATCGATTGCAATGTCATCGAGGTGGCGCCCCTGGCGTTCATGCGCGGCAGGACGCTGAACGATTCCTTTATCATTCTGGATGAGGCGCAGAACACGACCATGGAACAGATCAAGATGTTTCTGACCCGGGTCGGATTCGGTTCCACCGCCGTGATTACCGGCGATGTCACGCAGATCGATCTGCCCAGGGAGAAGATGTCCGGGTTGCGGCATGTACTGGAAGTGTTGCAGGACATCGATGGCATCAGTTTCACTTTTTTTGGCAGCCGGGACGTGGTCCGGCACCCGCTGGTGCAGAAAATCGTTTCCGCCTATGAAAAATACGAGCGGCAAAGCCAGAAAAAAAACAGCGATGCCAGGGCGCTTTTCTGATGCCCGCCGGTCGGACATCGACCGGAAATGGACGGCATGGCACTGCTCAGGTGGACTTCTCCAGCGATGATTCGAGCTGAAATTCAAACGGTCTGCCAGTCCGGGAACATTCCGGACAGCGATGAATTCCAAACCTGGCTGGAAGCGGTTTTTCCCCAGTGTGACGAAGCTATGGAAATAGTGATCCGGATTGTCGATGAGCGGGAAAGCGCCGCACTGAATGCACAATACCGCCATAAACAGGGGCCTACCAATGTGCTCAGTTTTCCCTTTCAACCCCCCGTGGAAATGGATGTACGCCTGCTGGGCGATCTGGTTATCTGCGCTCCGCTGGTGGCAAGGGAAGCCCGGGAACAAAACAAAAACATCCAGGATCATTGGGCGCATCTGGTCGTACACGGCGTTCTGCATTTGCTGGGTTTCGATCATCTCGAAGAACAGCAGGCCAGGCAGATGGAAGCCAAAGAAGTGGCGATTTTGAAAAAACTGGCAATTCCTGACCCGTACCAATAAAAACCTTACGATGAACGACGACAACGACGACAGCAACGCACATCAGCAAAAAAGCTGGCTGGACAGAATCAGCCATTTTTTGACCGGAGAGCCGAAGGACCGTGAGGACCTGCTGGAGATTCTCCGGGAAGCCCAGGAAAAGCATCTGCTGGACCATGAAGCACTGTCGATGATCGAGGGTGTTTTGCAGGTTTCCGAAATGCGGGTCAGGGATATCATGATTCCGAGGGTGCAGATGGTGGTTCTGCCAAAGGATGCGGAACTGGAAACCGTTTTCCCCCTGGTAACCGAGTCGGCCCATTCCAGGTTCCCGGTCATCGGCGAAGATCGCAGCGAAGTGGTCGGCATCATGCTGGCGAAAGACCTGCTGGCGCATATCATGAAGGATAAAAATCTCAAGGTGCAGGATATCATGCGTCCGGTGCGGTTTATTCCGGAAAGCAAACGCCTGAATGTCCTGCTGAAGGAATTCCGGACCAATCGCAATCATATGGCGATCGTCGTCGATGAATATGGTGCCGCGGCGGGGCTGGTCACCATTGAAGACGTGTTAGAACAGATCGTCGGTGAAATCGAGGATGAACACGATTTCGATGAAGAGGAATATATATTCCGGCGCAGCGATACGGAATACACGATCAAGGCATTGACGCCCATCGAAGACTTCAACGATTATTTTTCGGTCGACTTCGATGATGAAGAATTTGATACCATAGGCGGTCTGGTGGTGCATCAACTGGAGCATATGCCGCAAAAAGGCGAAACGGTGGAAATGGGGCCGTTTCGTTTCGAAATACTGCGTGCCGACAATCGCAGGGTTTATTTGCTGAAATTGAAAATCATCAAGAAAATCCAGGTGGCAGAGGAAAATACCTGAGGGTTGGAGCATGTTGCTGCCGGAACAGCACTTCCCCCTGGTTGCAGGCAGTGAAAGCATGGATGTGTTGGAAAGCACCTTTATCAGTCCCCTGGAAATATTATCACACTTAACGACAATAAATTCTCTATACTTGTCAGCATCTGTCAATCCCATCACTTGATTACGGAAAAGAAGCTTTTTCTACCGGGGAAGCCATGAGCGGAAACGAATAATGACCACAGACAATGTCTGGAAATTCAATCCCTGGACCGTGATTTCTTTTGTCGTTGTTTCCGGATTGCTGACATTTATCTACTGGGATGCCTTCATCGAATTGGCGGAAAGGTGGGATCTGCAGGAGGAATACAGCCACAGCTATCTATTGCCGCTGGTTTCGCTTTATTTCATCTGGCAAAAAAAGGATGAATTGGCCGGCATGGCCTATACACCTTCATGGCTGGGTTTCGCCGTGGTGCTGCTCAGCATGGTCGTTTACAGTATCGGTAAAATCAGCATTCTCTATATGTCAAGTCCCGATAGATCATAGATTTTCTTTTTGAATAATTCCGGTTGTTTTTTGTGCCAATCCTTAAGCGCCTGAATGGGCGTGATGCTGTCTCTTA
>JANEMG010000048.1 GCA_024511045.1 Gammaproteobacteria bacterium
GCGACTTTTCGTATGCCTACTTTGTTTTCCCTCTGCGCTATCGCACGCCGGATAAACAGTGCGGCCCTGGTCGCTACCGGGGACTAACCGCCTTCGCTTCGCTCTCCATGGCGGTCAGCGAACGCCGCTGACGGCAAATGGAGCAGCAGTCTGGAAACATGAACCGAAAACCGCAAGACCCGCCTTGGCATTTCGCATAAAAACAACATAATTTTGCAATATACCAACAATCACCTTATAATCCTGCCATTACTGGACAAACGCGCAACATGAACCAAATCAACAAACCACAGCATCTATCATGAACGGACTTCAAATCTCAGTCGACGATCCGGAAAGCCTGGAACAGGCAGACGACAAGACTTTTCAGGATGTGCTGCTGGAAGGCGTGTCCCGGACCTTTGCGCTGACTATCCCGCAGCTTCCGGAATCCCTGTACCAGCCGGTCGCCAACGCCTATCTGTTATGTCGCATCGTCGACACCATCGAAGACGAAGTCTCCCTGAACGCGGAGCAGAAAAGGGATTTCTGTGCACGCTTCGTCGACGTGGTCAACACCGGCCAGCAGGCGGAATCCTTTGCCCGGGAACTGGCGCCCCTGCTGTCAGAGCAGACCATACCCGCCGAACACAGCCTGATCCAGCAGATCCCGCGCGTCATCGCCATCACCCATCGCTTCGACGGCGAACAGATCGAGGCATTGGCCGGCTGCGTCGCCACCATGGCCGAGGGCATGCCGGTTTTCCAGGCGCAGAACCTGCACGACGGTCTGGCGACCATGGCAGATATGGACAAGTACTGCTACTACGTGGCGGGCTGCGTCGGCGAAATGCTGAGCAAGCTGTTCTGTCATTATTCGCCGGAAATCGCTCAACATCGTGATCAGCTGCTGCAGCTTTCCGTATCCTTTGGCCAGGGCCTGCAAATGACCAACATTCTCAAGGACATCTGGGATGATGCCAAACGCGGCGTCTGCTGGCTGCCGCAGGACATCTTCACTGAAGTCGGCTTCGATCTGAAAGATCTCCGCCCGGAGACCAGCGACCCCAATTTCCAGCTGGGTCTGCAGCACCTGATCAGCATCGCCCATCAGCATCTGCACAATGCCCTGCGCTTTACCCAGTTGATCCCCAGCCATGAAACCGGCATCCGCAATTTTTGCCTGTGGGCGCTGGGTATGGCGGTGCTAACCCTGAAAAAAATCAGACAAAACCTGGATTTCAACGACTCCAGCCAGGTAAAGATCACCCGCAGGAGCGTCAAGGCGACAATCCTCGCCACCCGGCTGACCGGCCGCAGCAATGCCCTGCTGTCCCTGCTCTTTCATTTGACCAGTCGCGGACTGGAAAGCCCGGACTGGCAGTATTCACCACAATCTTCAACAACTCAGCCATAAAGGAAGCGTTATGTTGACCGAATCATGCACAGAATTGAATTACGATGTGACTCAAGAAACAGCAGATGTGGCGCTCGATACAGCTACAGTCCTGGAGAGCGACCAGGCACGGCTGGAAAAAGCCATCGAAAACGCCCGGCAGAAATTACTGGATCTGCAGGCCGAAGAGGGCTACTGGGTTTTCGAACTGGAAGCCGACTGCACCATCCCGGCAGAATACATCATGCTGATGCACTATCTGGACGATATCGATGAGCTTCTGCAGTACAAAATCGCCAACTATCTGCGCGCCAGACAGTCCGATGACGGCAGTTACCCGCTGTTCAGCGGCGGTCCCGGCGACATCAGCTGCTCGGTAAAAGTCTACTATGCGCTGAAAATGGCCGGCGACAGCCCCGATGCGCCGCACATGCGTAAATTGCGGGAATATATACTCGCACAAGGCGGCGCGGCCAAAGCCAATGTCTTCACCCGCATCGCCCTGGCGATCTTCGAGCAACTGCCCTGGCGGGGCGTACCCTATATCCCGGTGGAGATCATGCTGCTGCCCTCCTGGTTTCCCTTTCATCTGAGCAAGGTCTCCTACTGGTCCAGGACGGTCATGGTACCGCTGTTCATTCTTTGCACACTGAAAGCCAAGGCGAAAAACCCGCACAACATCGATATCCTGGAATTGTTCGTTACGCATCCGGACAAGGAAAAATACTATTTCCCGGAACGCACCCTGCTGAACAAGTTTTTCCTGTTCCTGGACTGGCTGGGACGGCATACCCGCCCGCTGATTACCGACAGCATGCATCAGCGCGCCATCGAGAAGGCCAAGGACTGGTTCATGGAACGCCTGAATGGCGAAGACGGTCTGGGGGGCATCTTCCCGGCCATGGTCAACGCCTACCAGGCCATGCTGCTGCTGGGCATGTCCCCGGACGACGAACCTGTCGCGACGGCGCGCAAGGCATTGCAGAAACTGCTGGTGGTCAGGGAACACGAAGCCTACTGCCAGCCCTGCCTGTCGCCGGTCTGGGATACCGGGCTGGCGGCCCTGGCCCTGCAGGAGACTGACCTTGAGGGAACCCATGATAGCATGCGCCGCGCCTATCACTGGCTGAAGAGCAAGCAGCTGCATCACGAACCTGGCGACTGGCGGGATGCCTGCCCCCCCGATGTCGAAGGCGGCGGCTGGGCTTTTCAGTTCGAGAATCCCCACTATCCCGATGTCGACGACACTGCCGTGGTGGCCTTTGCCATGTCCGAATCGGACCTGCCGGATCTGGATGAATCATTGCACCGCGCAACCCGCTGGATCGTCGCGATGCAATCCAGAAACGGCGGCTTCGGCGCCTTCGACCGCGACAACACCTACCATTACCTGGATGAAATCCCCTTTGCCGACCATGGCGCCCTGCTGGACCCGCCGACCGCCGACGTCAGCGCCCGCTGCGCCATGCTGCTGGCCTTCCAGGTGAAACGGGGTCACGAAGAATACCGGCCGGCCCTGGAACGCGCCATGAATTACCTGCGCGAGGAGCAGGAGGAAGACGGTTCCTGGTTCGGGCGCTGGGGAACCAACTATATCTATGGCACCTGGTCGGTGCTGCTGGCCTTGGAGCAGACCGACATTCCCAAGACCGACCCCATGTACCGGAAAGCGGTGCAATGGCTGAAAAAAGTACAGCGCGCCGATGGCGGCTGGGGGGAAGACAACATGAGCTACCACGATGACGGCTACCGCGGCGAGTTCCATACCAGCACGGCATTCCAGACAGCCTGGGCATTGCTCGGTCTGATGGCGGCTGGAGAGACGGAAAGCCCGGAGGTGAAAGCCGGCATCGACTATCTGCTGGCCACCCAGGAGGAAGACGGCGTCTGGAACGACCCCTGCTTCACCGCGCCCGGCTTTCCCAGGGTTTTCTACCTGAAATACCACGGCTACGACAAGTTCTTTCCGCTCTGGGCACTGGGAAGATACCGCAATTATTTCCAGAAGCAGTGATTACCGGAATCATCGTTGCGTTACCGGAAGAACTCGGCACCCTGACCAGAAAAAAAATAGCCGCTGGCGGCATCAGCAGTCTTTCCGCCACAGTCATGGTCGCCTGCGCCGGCGCCGGCATCGACAATGCCGGCAGAGCCGCCGGAATGCTCATCGAGAGAGGCTGCACCAGGCTGGTCAGCTGGGGATGCGCGGCGGGGCTGGATGCGGATCTGCGTCCCGGCGACCTGCTTCTGCCGGAAGTCCTGATTGCCGAGAACCGGGAGCAGCTTCCTGTCGATGCCGACTGGCATCGGCGGGCCGCAACTCTGCTTGACAATACCTGCACACCGGTAACCCGTCCTCTCTGTGAAAGCAGCCGGCTGGTCGCCAGCAGTGCAGCGAAGCAAACCCTGCGCAACAACCTTGGTGGTTGCGCCGTGGACATGGAAAGCGCCGCAATAGCCAGAACGGCAGCGCGACACGGCCTGCCTTTTCTGGTCATACGCAGCATTGCCGACCCTGCGGAAATGGACCTGCCCAGGGCCATCGACCATGCCCTGGACGAGCAGGGTCGTGTCAGAATGGGGCGCCTGCTGCGCTTCATCGCCCGTCACCCCCTGGAAATCCCCGGCCTGATCAGGCTTGGAAGGCATTTTCATGCGGCAACCCATAGACTCGAACACATCGCACGGGACCTGGAGCGGATCGTATCCTGCCCCACCGGTCGAACAGCAATCCAGCAACTGACATGAACACACAAAACACATCCCGCACCGAAAGATTCACCTGCTGGTGGGGCGGCATCCTGCTGCGCTTCCCATGGCTTCTGGTGCTGCTGGCCCTTCTGGCCTGTGCGGCCGGCCTGCACTACACGGTCAACAATCTGGGGGTGAACACCGACACCTCGGAACTCCTGTCGCCGGACCTGCCCTTCCAGCAGAATCGCTTCCGCTGGGAAAAAGCCTTTCCCCAGGATGCCGGCACCATACTGTTCGTCGTCGAAGCGCCCATTCCGGAACTGTCAGTCATGGCGGCAAGACGCCTGACGAAAATCCTGCAGGAGCGGGACCAGCTGTTCGACTATGTCTATATCAATGACGACAACCCGTTCTTTGAGCAGCAGGCCTTCCTGTATCTGGACCTCGATGAACTGGAAGACCTGTCGGTGAAACTGAGCGACGCGCAGCCCTTCATCGGCCATCTCGCCCAGAATTATCATCTTTCCGGGTTGCTGGAAATGATCGGCAAGGCCTTGAACGACCAGGAAAACGATCTGCCCACCGACCTGAATCCGCTGCTGCGGAAAATCGACCAGTCCATCGTTTCCGTACAGTCCGGACAGAACCGCCCGCTTTCCTGGCAGCAGCTGCTGGACATCGGCGACGACAAGGCCGAAGAACATTACCGGCACATCGTCAGTGCCAGACCCAGAGTCGATTTTCAGAAACAGCAGCCGGCAGAACAGGCGCTGAATTTCGCCCATGGGGCAATCCAGCAGGTCGTGGCGCAATTGCCCGGCGTCAGTATTCGCCTGACCGGTGAAAAGGCGCTGGAGCAGGAAGAGCTGGAAACGCTGACCAATGATACTGTTTACGCGGGACTGGGTTCGCTGCTGTTGATACTGGTCATGCTGGTCATCGGCCTGCGCTCCCTGAAACTGGTCTCCGCCACCCTGATCGCACTGATCATGGGGCTGATCCTGACCGCTACCTACGCGGCGCTGGTGGTCGGTCATCTGAATGTGCTGTCGGTCGCCTTCGCCGTGCTCTATATTGGCCTGGGCGTGGATTTCGCCATCCACATCTGCCTGCGCTACCGGGAATGCCGTGAACATCATGAGACCAATGTCGCCGCCATCAGGGAAAGCGTGCAAACTTTGGGCTTTTCCCTGTTTCTGTGCGCGCTGACCACCTCCATCGGTTTCTTTGCCTTCGTCCCCACCGACTACAAGGGTGTTTCGGAACTGGGCCTGATCTCCGGCGGGGGGATGTTCATCGGCCTGCTGATTTCCCTGACCATCCTGCCGGCCCTGCTGCAGATCATGCCGGTCAAAAACCCCAGGCACCTGCAACCCAGCCGACTACCAGATTTCATCTGCACCTTTCCTTTTCACCATGCCGTCGGCATCCGCATCGTTTCCACCCTGCTGGCCATTGCATCCCTTTTTTTCCTCAGCAAGCTGAGCTTCGATTCCAACCCGGTCAACTTGCGCAACCCCCACAGTGAATCGGTGCTGGCCTTCAAGGACCTGCTGCGCTCCAAGAACGATTCACCCTTCGTGCTGATTTCGCTGGCGGAGAGTCTGCCGTCCGCGCAGCAGCTGGCCGGAAAACTGCAGAACCTGCCGGCCGTGGACAACACCATCACGCTGAAAAGTTTCGTCGCCGAAGACCAGGAGCGGAAACTGGACATCATCGACGAACTGAGCCTGGTCTTCGGCACCCAGCTCGATGACTTCGACCGTCCCCTGCAGCATGGCGATACCCGCCAGGCCCTGCTGAAACTGCAGGCCGATATCACCGTTGCCTTGGAAAATTCCACCGGCAATGCCGACCTGGAACTGCTGCAGAAACTACATGGCGACATTGCCCTGTTCATCGCTTCTGCCGATGCCGCCGAACAACCGGAAAAATACTATCGGCAACTGGACGACAATATCCTGGGCCTGCTGCCCTACACGATGCGGCAACTGAGCCGGCACCTGA
Organism: Gammaproteobacteria bacterium; assembly: GCA_024511045.1. Classification (GTDB taxonomy): domain Bacteria; phylum Pseudomonadota; class Gammaproteobacteria; order Methylococcales; family Methylomonadaceae; genus JANEMG01. The sequence continues at coordinate 6,077 of JANEMG010000048.1, forward strand.
ACGCCTATCCCTTCACCCTGAAGGATCTCCCGGATTACCTGACCATGCACTGGGTCAGCGCCAGCGGCCTGTACAAAATCATGACCACGCCGCTCGAGGATTTGAACTCCGCGGCAAACCTGCGCGAGTTCGTCAAGCAGGTGCAAAGCGTCGATGCCAGCGCCACGGGTCTGCCGGTCGGCGATATCGAATCTGGCAAGGCGGTGGTCAAGGCATTCGTGCAGGCTTTCAGTGCGGCGTTGATTCTGATCACCCTGCTACTGGTCATTCTGCGCAGCATCGGCAACACGCTGCTGGTGATCTGGCCGCTGCTGCTGGCCGGCCTGCTCACCGGCGCCCTGAATGTCATCCTGGACAATCCGTTCAATTTCGCCAATATCATCGCCCTGCCGCTGTTGATGGGCATGGGCGTGGACAGCGGCATCCATATCATGCACCGCCTGCATGCCGGCTTCAAGAAAGGCGAACATCTGCTGCAGACCAGTACCGCCCGCGGCGTGTTCTTCAGTTCCCTGACCACGCTGTGCAGTTTCACCAGCCTGGCATTCACCTCCCATGCCGGAATTGCCAGCATGGGCCTGCTGCTGGCCATCGGGATCAGCTTCACCCTGGTCTGCACGCTGATCGTCCTGCCCGCCTTCAGCGGCCACAAAATACCCCTTTGATACCAGACATAACACGAGGAAAACATGTCTTTCAGCATTGCCGAACTACTCTCCGAACGCCGCAGCGAAAAATTCCAGCTGCACGAACAATACCTGAACAACCAGATGGTGCGGGTACTGAAAACCATCGGCTATGACCGCAATTATCAAAAAGCCGTCGGCCAGTATCTCTACGACCAGGACGGCAATGAATACCTGGACCTGCTGAGCGGCTTCGGGGTGTTCGCCATCGGCAGAAACCACCCCACCGTGGTCAGCGCCCTGCAGGAGACCCTGACCCTGGAACTGCCCAATCTGGTGCAGATGGATGTCTCGCTGCTGAGCGGCCTGCTGGCGGAGAAAATTCTGCGCACCACCCCGGACAATCTGGACAAGATTTTCTTCGCCAACTCCGGAGCCGAGGCGGTCGAGGCAGCCATCAAGTTCGCCCGCTACACCACCCGCCGGGAGAAGATCCTGCACTGCGAACACAGTTTTCACGGCCTGACCCTGGGTGCATTGTCACTGAATGGCGAGGAAATCTTCCGCGAAGGCTTCGGTCCGCTGCTGCCCGGCTGTTCGGCCATCCCCTTCAACGACCTGGAGGCGCTGGAAAGGGCCCTCAACGGCGGCGATGTCGCCGCGTTCATCGTCGAACCCATACAGGGCAAAGGCGTCAATGTGCCGGACGACGACTATCTGTCCGAAACCCAGCGCCTGTGCAGGAAACACGGCACGCTGTTCGTCGCTGATGAAATCCAGACCGGCATTGGCAGGACCGGCAAGTTCTGGGCCATCGACCACTGGGACGTGCAGCCGGACATACTGCTGATGGCCAAGGCCCTGTCCGGCGGCTTCATCCCGGTTGGCGCGGTAGCCATGACCCAGAAGATCATGGACAGCGTCTTCAACCGCATGGACCGGGCCGTGGTGCATGGCTCGACGTTCTCGAAAAACAACATGGCCATGGCCGCCGGACTGGCCACGCTGCAGGTCCTGGAAAAGGAAAACATGGTTGACAACTGCGCGGCCATCGGCGAAGACATCATCGCCAGCCTGCGGGGCATGATCGGACAATATGAATTCCTCAAAGAAGTACGCGGCAAGGGGCTGATGATCGCCATCGAATTCGGGCCGCCCAAGAGTCTTTCCCTGAAAGCGGCCTGGACCATGCTGGAGGCCGCCAACAAGGGACTGTTCTGCCAGATGGTCACCATTCCCCTGTTCAAGGAGCACCGCATCCTCAGCCAAGTCGCCGGTCACGGCATGAATGTCGTGAAACTGCTGCCGCCGCTCAACCTGACGCAAAAGGACCGGGACTGGATCGTAAATTCATTTTCCAAAACCATTGCCGACTGCCACCAGGTTCCCGGCTCCATCTGGGACCTGGGCAAAAATCTGGCAAGTCATGCCATCAAAGGCAAAAAAGGCAAATAACATCGGATATCGTCATGTTCACTAACAAACCATTGCTGCAAATCGTCATTCTGCTTTTGTTTCTGGGCCTGGCAGGCCGGGCCTCCGCCCATGCCGTGGTCACCGAGTCGTCCCTGGAAATCGCCCCGGTCACCGCCGACCAGGCGACCGAGATCAAACTGAATTTCAATTCCCATATCGAACTGGGCCTGTCGCAGATCTTTCTGGTCAGCGCCGGCGACAGGCAGACCCTGCTGGAGGCGGTCACCGGATCCAGGCCGGGACAGATCATTGTCTCGCTGCCGCCGTTGCCGCCTGGCGAATATGCGCTGCGCTTCAAGGTCTTTGCCGCCGACGGGCATCTGACCGAAGACATCATCCATTTCATTGTCACAAAATAGGTTGCACCGATGGAAGGTATTGCTGATTTTCTCGACTCCCTTGTTGGCGGCATCGACCTGGTTTGCTATTCGCTGGCCATCGGCAGTCTGTTCTGGGGGCTGCTGGTACTGCAGCCCTGGAAAAACCGCACTGAATACAACGAAATACTGCTGTCCAGAACGGTTGAACTGGCCTACAAGGGCGCCTTTGCGCTGGCCATGGTGCAGGGTTTTAAAATCATCCTGAAGATCTGGCTGATGGCGGCCCTGCTGGACCGCTGGCCATTCCCGGAATTCGCCCACACCACGCAATTCATCGGCGGCATGATCCGCATGATCCTGGCGCTGCTGCTGGCTTACTATTGTCATCGCCATTTGTCGGCAGCATCTTTCTCCCGGTACTCCTGGAGTACGGCGGCAACGCTGGCAGTGCCGCTGGTGGTTTCGGGAGCCTGGCTGGTACATGGCGCGGGCCGCTTCGAAGACACGGCGCTGCTGATGGCCCTGACCGTCATCCATCAACTGGCGGCCGCGGCATGGATCGGCGGCGTGTTTCAACTGGTCAATCTGTGGCTGCTGCGCCAGCAGGAAAAAGTCCCGGCAGAATTGTGGCCGGACCTTTTGCGGCGCTTCTCGACACTGGGCATCGCTTCGGTTGCCGTGATCCTCGCCTCCGGCGTGCCCCTGGCCCTGAAATACTTCGATTCCTGGAACGGCTTCTTCGGCACCGGCTACGGCAATCTGCTGCTGGTGAAAATCATGCTGCTGGCCATGGCCCTGGGCTTCGCCTGGATGAACCGCGAAGCGGTCAGGCAATACTACGTCTCCGGCGACCCCTACGCCATCAACCGCAGAACGCCCTACTACATCGAGGCGGAAACCTTCGTGCTGATCACGCTGCTTTTCACCGCCGCCAGTCTGGCCTCGCAGCCGCCGGCAATCGATATACCCAACCTGACGGCAACCTGGCAGGAAGTGCTGCACACCTTCGCGCCACGCTTTCCCAGAATCGTCTCGCCAAGCCACGAGGCCTTGCTCGCCGGCGAAGCCGGACGCACCGCCATCGTCGGCCAGACGCCATCGGAGGCGGCCACCGCCTGGTCCGATTACAATCACAACATCGCCGGCATCTTCCTGACGGTGATGAGCATCTTCGCCATGCTTTCCTACCGAAAAGGCTATACCTGGGCCTATTACTGGCCAGCCGGATTCATCGCCCTGGGCATCTTCCTGTTTTTCCGCAGCGATGCCGAAACCTGGCCGCTGGGACCGATCGGCTTCTGGGAGAGCACCTTCAGCAATGGTGAAGTGCTGCAGCACCGCATTGCCACGCTGCTGGTGCTGGTTCTCGGCTACGTGGAAATCAAGGCGCGCATCACCACCGACCCGGACAGCAGGCTGCCCTTCGTACTGCCGATACTGGCGGCATTCGGCGGCCTGATGCTGCTCACCCATTCCCATGTCGGCTTCCAGGCAAAAACGGCATTTCTGATCCAGATCGGTCATACCCTGATGGGGGTCTTCGCCCTGATCCTGGCGGTAGGCCGCTGGCTGGAACTGAAACTGGACGAACCCGGCAAAAGCATCGCCGGCTTCGTCTCGGTCTTTGCCCTGTTTCAAATCGGCATCATCCTGATGTTTTACCGCGAACCGCTCTACTAAAATCTATGAATATAGCCCAACAATACCCCCTACTCAGCCAGATCGACGATCCAGCCGATTTGCGCCAGCTGGAGAAAAAGCTGCTGCAGCCGCTGGCCCGGGAGCTACGCGAGTTTCTGACCCACTGCGTCAGCCAGTCCGGCGGGCATTTCTCCGCGGGCCTCGGCACCGTGGAACTGACCGTCGCCCTGCACTACGTGTTCGACACGCCCAGGGACAAACTGGTCTGGGATGTCGGTCATCAGGCCTATCCGCACAAGATCCTCACCGGGCGCCGCGACCGGATGACCACGATCCGCAAGAAGGACGGCCTGGCCGCCTTCCCGTGCCGCGAGGAAAGCGAATACGATGCCTTCGGCGTTGGCCATTCCAGCACCTCCATCAGCGCCGCCCTGGGCATAGCCATCGCCTCGAAGCTGCAGGGCGAAGAGCGGCAGATGGTGGCCATCATCGGTGATGGCAGCATCACCGGCGGCATGGCCTTCGAGGCCCTGAACCATGCCGGCTCCCTGGATACGGACCTGCTGGTGGTGTTGAACGACAACGACATGTCCATTTCCCCCAATGTCGGCGCCCTGAACAACTACCTGGCCAGGATTCTCTCCAGCAGGCTGTATTCCTCGGTGCGCGAGGAAAGCCGCAAGGTGCTGAGCCAGATGCCCAGCGTCTGGGAGCTGGCGCGGCGCACCGAGGAGCACGTCAAGGGCATGATCGTGCCGGGCACGCTGTTCGAGGAACTGGGCTTCAATTACATCGGCCCCTTCGACGGCCACGACCTGGACACGCTGATCGCCACGCTGGAGAACCTGAAGCAGATCCCCGGGCCGCGCTTCCTGCACATCGTCACCAAAAAGGGCAAGGGCTACGCGCCGGCGGAGAAGGACCCCCTGGCCTATCACGGCGTACCGGCCTTCGACCC
>JANEMG010000372.1 GCA_024511045.1 Gammaproteobacteria bacterium
ATATTGGACGGGAGAATGGATCCACCATAGAAATACGTAATTATTGAGAATCATTCGCATCCACAGGGTGCGCAGCATTCAACCAGCCAAAATCAATTTTTAGTTTTGCATATGGCTCCAGTGAAAACGATTTTTCCGGCGAATTGCAGGACTGATTTTGTGTAGGGCATGGCATTTCCTTTCAAGTTGAGGTGTAACTACTCACCCATAGGGGCCCGAGTAGTTACGTTGGGATTATAATTTTTCTGTTGCAGATGCAGATAGGGTTTATAGCCAAATGAACATTAACAGGCGCTTAACAGCCAGCGTCAGCAACGCAAAACCGGATCCTGCAACAAGCAACGGAGCCCCGGAAAAAGGCCGGTCGTTCAGTCGGACAGTTTTTCCTCCAGATTGTCGCAGAAAGTTTTCAATATCTTGATCCGCGCATAACGTTTGTCGTTGCCTTCCACCAGTATCCAGGGCGCCTGCTGGGTGCTGGTACGGGTGACCATTTCATTGACCGCCAGTTCATAGTCGTCCCATCTTTCCCGGTTGCGGTAGTCTTCCTCGGTAATCTTGTAGCGCTTGTAGCTGATCTGCTCACGCTCCTTGAAGCGCTTCAGCTGCTCGTCCTTGTCGATATGCAGCCAGAATTTCAGCAGCAGGATGCCGTGCTCGGTCAGCGCCTCCTCGAAGTTGACGATTTCCGCATAGCCGCGCATCCATTCCTCCTTGGAGGCAAAGCCTTCCACCCGTTCCACCAGCACCCGGCCATACCAGCTGCGGTCGTAGATGGTCAGTTTCCCCGCCCGGGGAATGTGCCGCCAGAAGCGCCACAGATAGTGATGCGCCTTTTCCTCGTCGGTGGGGGCGGCAATCTGGATGACCTGATAGTTTCTGGCGTCGACGGCGCGGGTGATGCGCCGGATGCTGCCGCCCTTGCCGGCGGCATCCCAGCCTTCGAAGACCAGGATGCAGGAGAGTTTCTGCTCACGGGCCGTTCTGATCAGTTTGCCCAGCCGGGCCTGTTGATCCGCCAGTGCCTCGTTGTAGTCTTTCTTGTCCAGGCTCAGGGTCAGATCCAGCGTGTCCAGCAGGCTTTGCTGGGCAACGTAGATGGCGGGCTGGACCTCCGCCCCGGGTTCCGGGCAATGATTGGATCGGTGTTCGATGTGCCGGGTGATTCTGTCCAGGACATGCTGGCCTACGGTCAGGCTGCTGTAACGGATATCGCTGCCGTCGACGATCAGCCAGGGCGCTTCGCCGGTGCTGGTCTCCTTGATGACCTGTTCCGCGACAGTGATGAATTTATCGTACAGTTTCAGGTGTTTTTTGTCCTTGTTGGTGACGCGCCAGCTCGTTTCCGGATCTTTTTCCAGGGATTTCAGGCGTTTTTTCTGGGCATCCTTGCTCAGGTGCAGCCAGCATTTGATGATCAGGGCGCCGTCGGCCACCAGTTCCCTTTCCAGCTGCTTGATGTTCGACAGTTCGATTTTCAGCTGCAGGTCATCGATCTGCTCATAGATGGACAGGGCAATGGGGTCGCTGTACCAGGATCCGACATAGATGGCTATGAAACCATCGCTGGGGAAGGTGCGCCAATAGCGCCAGAATCGGGGTCTTTCCCGTTCTTCGTCGCTGGGCTCGGCAAAGGCGTTGGTGCGTATGTAGCGTGGATCCATCCATTCGTTGAGCAGGTTGATGATCTCTCCCTTGCCGCCGCCGTCTACGCCCGAGACCAGGATGATGACCGGAAAATCGCAGTCCCTGAGCAGCTGCTGCGCTTCCAGCAATTTTACGCGCAGTTCTGGCACCTGCTTTTTGTAATCGGATTTCTTTACCGTATGGCCCAGCTCTGCTATTTCGAACACGCGCTACCTGTTGCTTTCAGCCCTGACTGTAATGGTGGTCGCACATCGATATGCCGGGAATCGATGCGCGTTGAGTAAGCATAATGATATTTCAGCGGCATCAGGCTATGCCGGCACGCCTATCTGGGCTGCAGGCTGGAATGCGGCGGCGGCAGAAATTTTACCAGCGCGGCATGAAAAACCAGCCAGATTCCCATATAAAGCAGGGTATAGAAGAGATAGGGCCAATAGTAGCCGGCGACACGCCCGGCATACTGCATGCCGCTCATTTCCTGAAAGCGTTCGGAAAAGAAATAGAATCCGGCATTGGAAATCAGGAAGGCCAGCGTCACTACGGCAACGAGTATCGCCGTGGTTTTGACCGCTCCATAGCGGCTGAAGGGATTGCAGCGGGCGGCCCATTCCCCGCCCAGAAACATCGCCGTATAGGCGGGAATCAGCAGCACATAGCCGGGGGTGACGCACCAGCCGCTGACGCCGCCATACTGGATGGCAATGTAGTCTATTGTGCCTGCGGCGACCAGCAGCAGGACGATGCTGGCCAGCGGACTGGTGAGGAATCGTGCCGTGGATGTGAAACGCGATGCAGTCTTTGCCGCGGGTTTCTCGCCCAGATACAAGCCGGCCAGAAAGAATACCGCAAGGGAGGCGTCCGGCAGGAAACTGACCGAACCGAAGTGGTGAAAACGTGTGGCGGACATCAATACCAGCAGGCCGGACAATACCCAGAATCGTTGTGTAATGTTCAAGATAGGCATGGCGATGACCCTCAATCTGTTGGTGATATCTCCGATGATAGAGAAATCATCTGCACATTGCAACCGGCTGGAGAGCTCTTTGCCGTGGTATCGCTGCAGCAGTGTTCAGGGA
>JANEMG010000373.1 GCA_024511045.1 Gammaproteobacteria bacterium
TTGCTGCAAACCTGTTTGGCTAAATCGGTTCTGTGGGCAACTGCGTTGCCGTTAAGCAAGTGCTTGATGTATTCTATGCCGGTTGCTGTGGACAGCCTCCGTTTGATTTGGTTTTGTGTGCTCATGCCGTGAAGCATGCAGCAAACGGTACATTTTGTCCAGATGTTTTTTATGGGTAAAGGGCAGAGCTAGGCGCTCGACGCGGCCTCGAGCCGGGCTTCCGCCTGCGTTGTTTCTTCCCGTTTGCCGGCCAGTTGTCCAGACAGGGATTGCAGGGCGTCGAAGCGGCTGCGCAGTCCGGCGAGGTGTTCGACCAGCTGTTCATCAACCCGGGAATCCATCAGCAGAGCCTGTAATCCATCGAGGGTTTTGCGTTGCCTGAGCAATTCCCCGGAGTCGCTGTTATGCCTTGTCTGCAGTGTCCCGAGAGAGGTGGATAATTCCGAAACGGCGTCACGCGCCGCCTCGATGGAGGCGTCCTTCTCGCCGATTTTGAGGTCCAGTTCGCGTGTCTTGCGGATGACTGGCAGCAGCGTTTGCTGTTCGGCCTTGCGTGCCGCGAGCCGTTCATCGGCATCCTTCATGGCTTGTTCCGCCTGACTGGCGGTATCGCTGCAGCCGGGAAGGGCTTGCCGGCATTCGTCTAGCGATTTCCGGTCTGCGTCCTGTGCCCTGCGGTTGGAAGCCAAGGCCGCGTAGTCTTCGGAAAGCTCCAGAGCCAGATTGGCCAGCCGCAACCTTTCCTGCCGGGGTGCGAAGGCCTCGAGCCTGGTCTGCAAGTCGGATTCAGCCTGCTCCAGCACCTGCAATTCCTGCACGAGACGGTTGATGTCTTCAAGCCACGTTATGGCCTGATTCTGTCGGGCCACCTGTTGCGTGACATCCGAGTCCTGCCCAATCTTCAGTTCCAGGCTTTCGGCTAGCTGCCGCTCCTCTTCCGTAGTCAAAAGCTGCATCCTGGCCAGTTCCGCCTGCAGGGTATCCAGGCGTTTTCTCTCCTGGGCACGGCGATCATGGACGCGGATGGAAATCTGGCTGTAGATCTCCGTACCGGTGATCTGCTCCAGTATCGGGGCGCGTTCATCGGATGCTGCCTGCAGGAAGGCGGCGAATCCGCCCTGGGCCAGCAGCATGGACCGGGTGAAACGGTCGAAATCCATGCCGGTTTTCGATTCGACCAGTTCGGCCACCCCTCTGAGCGTGGCATCGAGAATCTCGCCTGAATCGGCATTGGCGATTTCGTGCCTCGGGGCCTGGAGTTCGCCGCCCGGCTTTTTACGGGAGCGGTGCTGGCTCCAGTGGCAGCGGAAGCGGCCGTTCTGCGTCTCGAAAGTGACTTCGGCGAAGCACTCGCCCGTCTGACGGGACATGATCTCGTTGCCGCTCTTGTTGACCTTGTTCAGGCGGGGCGTTCGGCCGTAGAGGGCCAGACAGATGACATCCAGGATGGTGGTCTTGTCCGCGCCGGTAGGTCCTGTGATGGCAAAGATGCCGTCGGATGTAAAGGCCGGATGGGTCAGGTCGATCAGCCACTCGCCGGCCAGGGAGTTCAGGTTTTTGAAGCGTACCTGCAATATCCTCATCGACCGCCTCGTTATTCTGCCCGGGAGTCGTCATCGTGCAGCGATGCGACGGTTTCCTGGTAGGCGCGCAGCAATTCCGGCCGCTGCTCATCGGCTATGTCATGCGCGCCGAGACAGCGTTCGAACACTTCGTTCACGTCCAGGTCGTCCAGGGTTTCCCTGTCGAGGGTGCTTTCCAGCACGCGGTCGACAAGGCGCTTGTTCTTTACACGCAGAATTTCCAGTTGCGTATCGGCGATGGCGGCATCGAGATGTTCGCGCAGATCGGCGATGATTTCGCCGCCCTCGTAGATGATTTCCAGCCACGCCCGGCAGTCGGCTTTCGACAATTCGCGAATCCGGCTTGAAATGCTCTCACAGTCGCCTGCGATGCGCTCCAGCCTCTGGAAAACCGGCACATCGAGCAGTTGCACGGACGCCGCGGTGCCCTGAAATCCGACCTGGCAGACACTCTTTTGCTGCCCTGCCTCGCCGAACCCCATGGGCAGCGGGGAGCCGCTGTAGCGCATGATCTCGGATCCGCCGACCTTCTGCGGAACGTGCAGGTGACCAAGTGCCAGGTAGTCGATGCAGGCCGGAAAGATTCCGGCGGTGACATGGGTCAGCGAACCGACGTAGAGTTCACGTACGCCATCGCCATCAATGGTCTGGCCGCCGGCGGTAAAGAGGTGGCCCATGGCGACGATGGGAATATCCACGCCAAGTTCGTCGCGCCTCTGTTCGGCGATGGCGGCGACCGCGGCATAGTGATGGCGGATGCCCTCGACCAGCTTGCGGTCCTTGTCCTCGACACTCTCGCCGGCCTCTGCCGAGCGGATATCCCGGTCGCGCAGATAGGGCACGGCGCAGACGATCATTTCCGGGGCGCCCTGCTCATCGCGAAGCTCCAGCACTTCGTCTTCCGGCGTTTCGCAGGCGCTGCCGATCACATGTACATCCAGGGCCTTGAGCAGCTCCCTGGGGGCGTCGAGAAAGGAAGGGGAATCGTGGTTGCCCGCAATGATGACGATATGCCGGCAGGATGATGCCGCCACTTGGCAAAGAAAGCAGTAATACAGCTCCTGGGCGCGATTGCTGGGGGTGCTGGTATCGAAGACATCGCCCGCCACCAGCAGGGCGTCGATCGCGTT
>JANEMG010000049.1 GCA_024511045.1 Gammaproteobacteria bacterium
ATTGGACGGGAGAATGGATCCACCATAGAAATACGTAATTATTGAGAATCATTCGCATCCACAGGGTGCGCAGCATTCAACCAGCCAAAATCAATTTTTAGTTTTGCATATGGCTCGAAAGGAAATACCACGAGAAATTGATCGACCCGGTCGAACAGGTGCTGGCCCTGTTCGCCCAGGATTCCTTTACCCGGGAAGACTTTCAGGATCTGCAGCAGCGCCTGCAGCAGGCCTATCAGGCGTGTTTCGGAGAGCCTTATGACAGTGCTGCGGACAGACTGGTCGGCGGGCTGAAGAAATTGCTCGATGAATATGAAGACAAACGTTGATTTTTGCAGCATTCTGCTCTGCCGGAGCATGCTGCGCAGATTCTGTTTAATCCGGCTTTATTCTGTTTAGCGACGGCGATGGCAAAGAAAAGACAAAAGAAAAGAGTAGTCAGGAAAAAAACCGGCAGGCGCTTCAGCGGCTGGTTGAAAAAAACGCTGATCATCGGCCTGCTGGGGTTTGTGTTTCTTTTTCTCACCTATCTGGGCTATCTGGACTACAACGTACGCAAGCAATTCGAAGGCCGCCGCTGGGCGATTCCGGCCAAAGTCTACGCCAGTCCGGTGGAATTGTATGCCGGCTACGAAATGTCTGCGGCGCAGTTCGAAAACCTGCTGGAACAGCTCCATTACCGGCGGGATTATCAGCTGTCCGGTGTCGGCACCTACTACAAAAAAGGTCCATATTTCTATTTGAATACCCGCAGTTTCACGTTCTGGGACCAGCAGCAGCCGGAAATGCGGGTACGGGTGCGCTTTTCCAGCAATCGCCTCAGCCAGCTGATCGACCGGTCCAAATCCCGGGATGTCGCCATCATGCGTCTGGATCCGGTGCAGATCGGCAGTTTCTACCCGACGCGCAAGGAGGATCGGGTGCTGGTCAGGCTGGAGGATGTTCCCAAGGCCCTGCTGCAGGGCCTGTTCGCCACCGAAGACCGGGATTTTTACAAGCATTTCGGCGTTTCCCCGAAAGCCATCGCCCGGGCCATGTGGGCCAATATTCGTGCCGGGAGCATCGTGCAGGGCGGCAGCACCATCACCCAGCAGCTGATCAAGAATTTTTATCTGACCTCGGAACGCAGCCTCTGGCGCAAGGTCAATGAGGCCTTCATGGCCTTGATTCTGGAGGCCCGCTACAGCAAGGATGAAATCCTGCAGGCCTATCTGAACGAGGTCTATCTGGGGCAGGATGGCGCCAGTGCCGTGCATGGCTTCGGGTTGGCCGCTGAATTCTACTTTGGCAGGCCGCTGCAGAATCTGAACCTGAAGCAGCTGGCGACACTGGTCGCCCTGGTGCGCGGGCCGTCCTACTACGATCCGAGACGCGCCCCGCAGCGCGCCTTGAAACGTCGCAACCTGGTGCTGGAAAAGATGCGTCAGCTGGGCTATATCAGCGTGAAACAGGCCAATGCCGCGAAGCGCCAGCCGCTGGGGGTGATTCCCTACCGGCACCATTCGGTGAACCGCTATCCGGGGTTTATGGAGCTGGTGCGCAGACAGCTGCAGCAGGAATATCGTGACGAGGACCTGACCTCCGAAGGACTGAGGATTTTCACCACGCTGGATACCCAGGTCCAGAACATTCTGGAAAAGACCATTCGGGTGAAGCTCAAGCAGCTGGAAAAAAGGCCACGCGTCGACAAGCTGCAGACGGCGGCCGTCGTGACCAGGCGCGACAGCGGGGAAGTCGTCGCTCTGGCCAGCGGCCGCGACCGTTTCGCGGCCGGCTTCAATCGCGCCCTGGATGCCGTCAGGCCGATCGGTTCGCTGATCAAGCCGGTGGTGTATCTGACGGCGCTGCAGTATCCCGAAAAATATACCATTACCACCCTGGTCAGTGATACCGCGATTCAGGTGAAAGGCAGCAAGGGCAAAGTCTGGACGCCGAAAAATTACGACAAACGGGAACATGGCCTGGTGGAGCTGCATACCGCACTGGCACAGTCCTACAATCTAGCGACGGTGCGCATCGGCATGGACATCGGTATTGCCAGGACCGCGAAAACCCTGAACAGTCTGGGTGTCAAACGCCCGGTCAATTTGTATCCGTCACTGTTGCTGGGGGCATCACCGCTGACGCCGCTGGAAGTGACGCAGATGTATCAGACCCTGGCTGGTGACGGCTTCGCGATGCCCCTGCGGGCGATTCGCGCGGTGATCTCCTCGGCCGGCGAGCCATTGCAGCGCTACCCGTTGACGGTTCGGCAGACCGTGGATCCCGCCGCGATCTTCATCACCAATACCATCCTGCAGGAGGTGATGAGCGAGGGGACAGGCAGGTACGCCTACTCGGTAATGTCCCGGGATTTGCAGCTGGCGGGCAAGACCGGAACCACCAACAAATTGCGCGACAGCTGGTTTGCCGGCTTCAGCGGCGACTATCTGTCGGTGGTCTGGATCGGCCGGGACGACGACAAGGCCTCGGGTCTGACCGGTTCCAGCGGGGCGCTGCGTGTTTGGGCGGCGTTGATGAAGCAGATTGCCAGACAGCCGGTCAGTCTGATGCCCCCGGACAATATCCGGATGGTCTGGATCGACCCGGAAACCGGCCTGCAGGCCAATGCCGAATGTCCAGGCGCCCGGCAATATCCCTATATCGCCGGGTCGGAGCCGCAGGGGCTTTCACCGTGCGTGGAAACGACCATCAACAGGGCAAAGACCTGGTTCTATGAATTATGGAATCAATGATGACAGCAGCGTGACCTGTGACATGGTGGTGAGCCGCAAATTTTTCAGCACTTCTATTTGGATTATAATTTCTTGCCAAGAATGTGGATAAAAATCATGCAAATAAAACTCTTGTTTTTGTCAATGCTGCTGTTTTTTCCCCTGCTCGGCGCTAGCGCCGAGCAGGCGCTTGAGCAGCTGCATGCTTTTCTGGACAGGGCCAGGACCTTGCGCGCCGATTTCAAGCAGGTGGCCTTCGATGAAAATGGCAACGCCGTGCAGACCAGCTATGGCGTTTTCACATTGCAGAGACCGGGCAGGTTTCGCTGGGACTATGAAAAACCCTTTGTCCAGCAAATCGTCTCCAATTCCGATAAAGTCTGGTTCTATGATGCCGATCTGGAGCAGGTAACGGTCCGGAAGCTGGATGAATCCATCGGTTCGACGCCTGCGCTGCTGTTGAGCGGCAAGGTATCCCTGGAGGAAAACTTCAGTATCGAACGGCAGGGCAGGGATGGCGACCTGCTCTGGATACGCCTGCTGCCCAGGGACCAGCAGAGCAGTTTCAAATATATCCTGATCGGCATGGATCATGGGGTTTTGGCAGGCATGGAGCTGAGCGACAATTTCGGTCAGCTGACGCGCATTTATTTTTCCAATGTCCGGACCAATGTCCAAATCGACCCGGCGCAATTTGAATTCATAGCGCCCGAAGGCACCGATATCTTTCAGGAATAGCCGTGACAGATGCCCAGTTCAAGCCGTTGGCCGACCGCATGCGGCCACGACGGCTCGACGAATTCATCGGTCAGACGCACCTGATCAGGCCGGGCAAACCGCTCTATGAAGCGGTACAGGCCGGTCGCCTGCATTCGATGATTTTCTGGGGTCCTCCGGGCACCGGCAAGACCACGTTGGCGCGCATCATCGCCAGCCATTCCGACGCCCGGTTCATGCCCGTCTCGGCGGTGCTGGCCGGTGTCAAGGACATCCGCGCAGCGGTCGCCGAGGCGCAGCGGCTGCTGGACGAGCAGCAAAGGCGCAGCATCCTGTTCGTCGATGAAGTACACCGCTTCAACAAATCCCAGCAGGATGCTTTTCTGCCCTATGTGGAGGATGGCACGATCTATTTTATCGGAGCGACCACCGAGAACCCGTCCTTCGCGTTGAACAATGCCTTATTGTCGCGTGCCCGGGTCTACGTTTTGAAATCCCTGAGCGAAGCAGATCTGCTGCAAGTCATCGAACAGGTGCTGAAGGATCCGGAGCGCGGCTTCGACGGCGCCCTGCAAATAGCGCCGGAAATCAGACAGTTGTTTGCCGCGGCTGCCGATGGCGATGCCCGAAGGCTGCTGAACCTCTTGGAAATAGCTGCAGAGCTGGCCTTCGCCGCCGATGCTGGGGAAATCGATGCCAATATCGCCGAGGAGGTATTGTCGGGAGATGTACGCCGCTTCGACAGACAGGGCGAGGATTTCTACAACCAGATCTCGGCGCTGCACAAGTCGGTCCGCGGCAGCGCCCCCGATGCGGCGTTGTACTGGTTGTGCCGCATGCTCGATGGCGGCTGCGATCCATTGTATCTGGCCCGGCGCATCGTGCGCATCGCCTCGGAAGACATCGGCAATGCCGATCCCAGGGCGCTGCAGCTGTGCATCAATGCCTGGCAGGTACAGGAGCGGCTGGGCAGTCCGGAAGGCGAGCTGGCGCTTGCCCAGGCGGTGGTCTATCTTTCCTGTGCTGCGAAGAGCAATGCCGTGTATATGGCCTATAACGCCGCGATGCGCGACGCGAAGGCGCATGGCAGTCTGGAGGTGCCGGTGCATTTGCGCAATGCCCCGACCCGCCTGATGAAAGATCTGGACTACGGCCGGGAGTATCACTATGCCCATGATGAACCGGAAGCCTATGCCGCCGGCGAGAACTATTTTCCGGAACCGCTGGCGGGCAGTGAATATTATCATCCGGTGCCTCGCGGCCTGGAAATCAAGATTGCGGAAAAGCTCAAGCACCTCAAGGACCTGGATAAATCACATAAATAACAGTGACTTATGCGTCTCTCCCCGGGTTCCGCCGGCGTTGCACCCGGGTTGCTGGCTATTGATTGTTCTTTTTTGACGTCGGCGGGTTACTGTTCGGGCCCCTATAGGGGGTCTGTTCCGGAAGACGCCGTGAATACGTCCCTGCAGGCTTGGCTTAGGAGTCCCTGGCAAAGACACTTCCACTTACAGGGGTTTTTCGGTAGGGATCAGTAGTTACGTCGGCGGAACAAAATTTCCAACGTAGCCCGGATGGAGCTTGCGCAATCCGGGGAAAGCCGCGCATTTCCTTTTGCTTCTGCAGGATTTTCTATGAACCAGCGGTGGTTGTTTGATTGATTTTCGTGAATTTATAGTGGTTTTGGCGTTATAATTCCAAAGTTAATTGCTCTGAAACTGCGGCGGTTGCAAGAACAACCGGCAGACCCTTTGCTGTCGCGCCAGTCCTGATTCGGATGCAACAGCAAGTTTTTCAATGAATTCATCCTTCAGCCAGGTGCCTATGGATTTAAAATTTCTCGACTTCGAGCAGCCCATCGCTGAACTCGAAGCAAAAATTGAAGAACTCCGCAATGTGGAGTTCGACAACGACATCAACATTTCCGATGAGCTCAAACAGCTGGAAGCGAAAAATCTGGCGCTCACCGAAAGCATTTTTTCGGATCTCAGCGACTGGCAGATTTCCCAGTTGTCCCGGCATCCGGGAAGGCCCTATACATTGGATTACATCGAGCACATGTTCACCGATTTCCATGAATTGCATGGCGATCGCAGCTACCGTGACGATCCGGCGATCGTCTGCGGCCTGGCCAGGCTGGATGGTCAACCGATCATGGTGATCGGGCATCAGAAGGGCCGTGATACCAAGGAAAAAATCTATCGCAATTTCGGCATGCCCAGCCCGGAAGGCTATCGCAAGGCGCTCAGGGTCATGAAAATGGCGGAGCGCTTTTCCCTGCCCATCATCTGTCTGATCGATACGCCGGGCGCCTATCCTGGAATCGGCGCCGAGGAACGCGGCCAGAGCGAGGCCATCGCCCGCAACCTGTTCGTCATGGCCAGGCTGAAGACACCGATCATCTGTACGATCATCGGTGAAGGGGGATCGGGCGGCGCGCTGGCGATCGGCGTCGGTGATCGCCTGATCATGCTGGAATTCAGCAGCTATTCGGTCATTTCGCCGGAAGGCTGTGCTTCCATCCTGTGGAAGAGCGCGGAAAAATCGCAGCTGGCCGCCGAGGCCATGGGCATCACCTCCGACCGTATCCGGGAACTGGGTCTGCTGGATGAAGTCGTCAGGGAGCCGCTGGGCGGCGCGCACCGGGATTTTCAAAAGGTGGCGGCAAATCTGCAGGAGACGCTGATCCGGCATCTGCAGGAACTGCGTCATGAATCCATCGATACTCTGCTGGACAAGCGCTATCAGCGTTTGATGAGTTTTGGCGCTTTTACGGAATCTTGAACATCCCGTCGGCGGCGGCATGATTCCGCGCCATGTTGCTGACGGCTGACACTTTGCAGAGGGCGCTGCGTCCCTACCGGGACAAGCGGCGCTTCCTCATTGCCTACAGCGGCGGCGTCGATTCCCATGTGCTGCTGCATTTATGCGCGCAAAGCGACGGGATGCAGCATAAAATCACCGCCGTGCATGTCCACCATGGTCTGCAGGACGATGCCGATGCCTGGCAGGCGCATTGCGCGTCCATCTGCCGGCAATTGCAGGTACCCTTCGTTGCATTGCGCGTCGATGCCCGGGCAGCGGCCGGTCAAAGTCCCGAAGAGGCGGCGCGGGATGCCCGCTACCAGGCACTGACGGCATTGCTGGATGAGCAGGATATCTTGTTGACGGCCCAGCATCTCGACGATCAGCTGGAAACGGTGCTGTTGCAATTGTTCCGGGGCAGCGGCCTGCAGGGACTCTCCGGAATGCCGGAGAGCATGCCATTGGGCAGGGGACTGCTGGTCAGGCCGCTGCTGAAGACGCCGCGGCAGGCGATTGAGGCGTATGCGCGGCTTCAGCGGCTGTCCTGGATCGAGGATCACAGTAATCGCAGCGACGAATTTTCCCGTAATTTTTTGCGCAGCAGGGTCATTCCCGCGCTGAAACAGCGCTGGCCGGCCGTGGCCAGGACCGTATCGCGCTCGGCAGGGCATTGCGCCGAGGCGCATCTGCTGCTGAGCGCACAGGCAGAACAGACTTTTCGGCAGGTTTTCGATACTCCCAGCGGTACGCTGTCCATACCCGGACTGCTGGCCATGACGCCAGGCCTGCGGCGACTGGTCTTGCGGCATTGGTTTCAGTCCTTGGGGCTGCGCCTGCCCAGCACCGGGCTGCTGGAAAAGATCAGTACCGAGGTGCTCCTGGCAGGAGCGGACCGCGATCCGCAAATTACCGTGCAGGGCTGGATGCTGCGCCGCTATCGGGAGCGCCTGTATCTGCTGCCGCAGCCTCCCGCCATCGACCGGCGGATGCGCTGCCGCTGGCCCGAGGGGCAGCTGACGTTGCAGCTGGAAAACAATGGCCGGTTGCAGTTGCGGGAGACCCGTGCTTCCGGCATCGATCCGGTAACATGGCGGCAGGCCGAAATCAGCGTCGCCTACCGGCAGGGGGGTGAAAGTTTGCGCCTGCCCGGCCGGCAGGGCAGGCACAGCCTGAAAAAGCTGTTTCAGGAAGCGGCGATACTGCCCTGGGAACGCGTGCGCATGCCGCTGGTTTTTATCGACGGACAACTGGCCGCGGTGGCGGACAGATGGCTGGGCAGTGAATTCAGTGCGCCGCCGGGACAGGTCAATTGGCGGATTTTGTGGACAAGAGACGCGAAAGATCATGACGAAAAGGGCAATGTCGATTAAAATAACCGGTTTTTTGGTATTTCTGCCATGCTGACAGCCGCATTTCGGCTGCGGCAGTTGCAACGGATCCGGGCTACATGACTAAATACATTTTCATCACCGGCGGTGTCGTTTCCTCCCTGGGCAAGGGCATTGCCGCATCTTCACTGGCGGCGATTCTCGAGGCCCGGGGGCTGAAGGTCACGATGACCAAGCTGGATCCCTATATCAATGTCGATCCGGGAACCATGAGCCCGTTTCAGCATGGCGAAGTCTTTGTCACCGTGGATGGCGCGGAGACCGATCTGGATCTGGGGCATTACGAACGTTTTCTGAAGACCACCATGACCCGGAAAAACAATTTCACCACCGGGCAGGTCTACGAAAACGTGCTGCGCAAGGAGCGCAAGGGGGAATACCTGGGCGCCACGGTGCAGGTCATTCCCCATATCACCGATGAGATCAAGCGCCGCATCCACGAGAGTGCCGAGGGTACCGATGTGGCGATCATCGAAGTGGGCGGTACCGTCGGGGATATCGAATCACTGCCCTTTCTGGAGGCGATCCGGCAGATGCGCGTGGATCTGGGCGCCGATCGGGCCCTGTTCATTCACCTGACCCTGGTTCCCTTTATCCGCTCTGCTGGCGAACTGAAGACCAAGCCGACCCAGCATTCGGTCAAGGAGCTGCGTACCATCGGCATCCAGCCGGACATACTGATCTGCCGCTCGGAGCAGCCGCTGCCGGTCAGTGAGCGGCGCAAGATCGCCCTGTTTACCAATGTTATGGAAAAGGCCGTGATTTCCGCGGTGGATGCGGATTCCATCTACCGCATTCCCCTGCTGCTGCACGAACAGGGACTGGATGAAATCGTCGTCGAGCGGATGCGGCTGGATGTTCCGCCAGCGGATCTGAGTGAATGGCAGGCCGTGGTCGAAGCCCTGTTTCATCCCAGCGACACCGTGACCATTGCCATCGTCGGCAAATACGTGGAGCACCTGGATGCCTACAAGTCGCTGAACGAGGCGTTGATTCATGCCGGCATCCACACCCGCAACAAGGTCGAGATCCGGTTCGTGGATTCGGAAGTGATCGAGGAAGAGGGCCTCGGGCAATTGCAGGATGTCCATGCCATTCTGGTGCCGGGCGGCTTTGGCGAACGGGGCATCGAAGGCAAGATTGCCACGGTGAAATATGCCCGGGAAAACAACATTCCCTATCTGGGCATCTGCCTTGGGATGCAGTCGGCAGTGATCGAATTCGCCCGCGACGTGGCCGGACTGGAAGGCGCGCACAGCACCGAGTTTCTGCCCGATTCGCCGCATCCGGTGATCGGATTGATTACCGAATGGCAGGATGATAGCGGGCAGCTGGAAAAACGCTCGGAAACTTCCGACCTGGGAGGGTCGATGCGCCTTGGCGCGCAAAAATGCCGCCTGCAGCCTGATTCCCTGGCTTTCCGGCTCTACCAGAAGGATGTCATTACCGAAAGGCACCGGCACCGCTACGAATTCAACAATCACTATCTTGCGCTGCTGGAGCAGCACGGTATGCGTTTTTCCGGCAAATCCATCGACGGACGTCTGGTGGAAGTGGTGGAAATACCGGGCCATCCCTGGTTCCTGGCCTGTCAGTTCCATCCTGAATTCACCTCCACGCCGCGCAAGGGACATCCCCTGTTTTCAGGCTTTGTCCTGGCGGCCCTGCAACATAAAAAAAACACGAGTAAAGCGAAATGAAATTATGTGGCTTCGAAGTCGGCCTGGATCGGCCTTTTTTCCTGATCGCCGGGCCCTGTGTCATCGAAAGCGAGCAGCTGGCCATCGATACCGCCGGTTATCTCAGGGAACTGACCGCCGAGCTGGACATCCCGTTCATCTACAAGTCTTCCTTCGACAAGGCCAACCGTTCCTCCCATGACAGCTTCCGCGGCCTGGGACTGGAAGAAGGGCTGCGCATCCTGGCGGAAGTCAAGAAGCAGGTCCAGGTTCCGGTACTGACCGATGTCCATGAAGACACGCCTCTGGAGCAAGTGGCGGCCGTCGTCGATGTCCTGCAGACCCCGGCATTTTTGTGTCGGCAGACCAATTTCATGCAGCGGGCGGCAAGCCAGGGTCTCCCGGTGAACATCAAAAAGGGCCAGTTTCTGGCGCCCTGGGATATGCAGCATGTGGTGAACAAGGTCAGGGCGGTGGGCAACGAACAGATCATGGTCTGCGACCGCGGCGTGACCTTCGGCTACAACAACCTGGTCTCCGACATGCGCTCCCTGGCGGTGATGCGTGAAACCGGCTGCCCGGTGGTGATGGATGCCACCCATTCGGTGCAGCTGCCCGGCGGCCAGGGTACCTGCTCCGGCGGCCAGCGGGAATTCGTCCCGGTCCTGGCCAGGGCGGCGGCGGCGGTGGGCATCTCCGGGCTGTTCATGGAGACCCATCCGGATCCGGAGCAGGCGAAAAGCGATGGTCCCAATTCCTGGCCGCTGGACAGGATGCGGGAATTGCTGGAAACTCTGGTCAGCATCGATCGGGCCGTGAAAGCAAACCAATTCATTGAAACAACCCTATAGGTAACAAAATGGCGAAAATAACTGATGTTCGTGCGCGGGAGATTCTGGATTCGCGCGGCAACCCGACTGTTGAAGCGGATGTGATTCTGGCCTCCGGTGCGATTGGCAGCGCAATGGTGCCTTCCGGTGCTTCCACCGGGGAGCGCGAGGCGATAGAACTGCGTGACGGCGACAAGTCACGCTATCTGGGCAAGGGCGTCCTGAAGGCGGTGGAAAACATCAAGACCGAAATCCGCGATACCGTCATCGGCATGGATGCAGGAAACCAGGCCGCCCTGGACCAGAAAATGATCGAACTGGACGGCACCGAAACCAAGGCCAGGCTAGGCGCCAATGCCATGCTCGCAGTTTCCATGGCGGCGGCCCATGCGGCGGCCAAGGACGGCGGCATCCCCCTGTACCGCTATCTGCAGACCGGCGACGAATTCATCATGCCGGTGCCCATGATGAACATCATCAACGGCGGCTCCCATGCGGACAACAGCGTCGATTTGCAGGAGTTCATGATCCTGCCGGTGGGAGCGCCGACCTTTCGCGAAGCCATTCGTTATGGCGCGGAAGTGTTCCATACCCTGAAAAAAGTGCTCAGCGACCAGGGCATGACCACCACGGTCGGCGACGAAGGCGGCTTCGCGCCAAATCTGCCGTCCAACGAAGCGGCCATTGGCGTGATCCTGGAAGCCATAGAAAAAGCCGGCTACAGGCCCGGCGAAGACATCTATCTGGGTCTGGATGCCGCCAGTTCCGAGTATTTCCAGAATGGCCGCTATGTGTTGTCATCGGAGAACAAACGCTTCGATTCCGAAGAGATGGTCGATTTTCTGGCCGACTGGGTCGATAAA
>JANEMG010000374.1 GCA_024511045.1 Gammaproteobacteria bacterium
AAGGTCACATTGTGCATTATTTTCTCCATGCTAAAAAATAGCCCTGATAATACACAGATTCAGTAAAATATAAAAATGGAATTATGCGGCAGCATTGTTATCTTCCGCTTTTTTCTTTTATACTTGGCCATTTAAAAAAACCCTTGGGAAGAATCATGGAAAAACCATTCGTCTTGCACATGCTCACCACGGCAAAAAACCTGAGCCCCTTCGATGTCAATATGGCAGTCGATGCAGGCTGGGTGACCCCCATTCCCTATATCAATGTCGAACCCAGTGAAGTGCGCGGACTGGTGCAGGATGTCATTTTTTCCCGGAGTCCCAAGGGTCTGAAAAAAACCGGTATTTTCATCGGCGGCAGGGACACCAAACAGGCCATGGACATGCTGAAAACCGCCAAGAACTCCATGGTGCCCCCCTTCGAAGTCTCGGTGTTCGCCGATCCCAGCGGCGCATTCACGACGGCGGCAGGCATGGTTGCCGCCGTGGAAAGAGAAATGCAGAACAAATTCGACAGCAGCCTGCAGGGGCAGAATATTCTCATCCTGGGCGGCACCGGCCCCGTCGGACAGGTGGCTGCGGTCATTGCCGCCCAGGCTGGCGCCCATGTCAAGCTGGTCGGCCGTCAGCTGGAAAAAACCCGGCGCATCGCAGACCTTTGCAGTCAGGAGTTCGGCAATGGCGAGATAACCGTCGAGGCAGGCGCCGACGCGGACAAGGCGGAATTCATGCAAACCACCGATATCGTCTTCGCCACCGGAGCCGCCGGCATCGAACTGCTCAGCGCCGAACTGATCGCCGCCGCACCGCGACTGAAAGTCGCCGCCGATGTCAATGCCGTACCACCTGCCGGCATTGCCGGCGTGGACCCCTTCCATGATGGCGATCCCTTACCGAACTCCCAAAGCGGTGCAGTCGGTATCGGCGCCCTGGCGATCGGCAACATCAAATATCAGGCGCAGATCCGCCTGTTGAAAAAAATGATCGACTGGGAAAAACCCATATACCTGCACTACGAGCATGCTTTCCAGGTTGCCAGAGAATATATCGAAGAAAATAAATGACTGTCCTTCAGTCATCTTAACTATGTCCATCCGGCAGATGGACAGCTTGACCTGGCTGACTGAATGGCCCTGCCCACAGCCTGGATTGCTGCATTGCTCCAAACCGTAGGGGCCGCCATTACCCGCACAGCGGCAGAATATCCAGTTGCCGATGCTGCCTGCTGCAGCGAATTGCATGGATCATTGCTGAAAAACAGCCATTGTATGATCGTTTTATCGTCATCCGTCATTGAAGGTCATCGAAACCGGACAGACAGATCATCGATACCCAGGATTCAGAATATTATAAAGAGGCCCCCCATGGAGAAGCGCAGTATTCTGCACATGTTCGACCCGATGCCCCAAAACAGCCCCTTTGATGTCAACATGGCTCTGGATGCGGGCTTCGACATACTGATGCCCTACAGTAATGTCAAACTGGAAAGTGTCTACGGCCTGGTCCAGGATGCGATATTTTCCCGCAGCCCGTCGGGAATCAAACGCACGGCAATCTTCATCGGCGGCCGTGATCTCGGTCTGGCCGTGGAAATGCTCAATACCAGCCAGCAGGCGATGGTACCCCCTTTCGAAGTCTCGGTACTGGCCGATCCCAGCGGCGCCTTCACCACAGCCGCGGCACTGGTCGCCCTCGTGGAAAAACAGCTCAAGGAAAAACACGGCAAGGAACTGCCTGACTGCACGGCACTGGTATTCGGCGGCACCGGCCCGGTAGGCATCGCCTCTGGCGTGATCGCCTCACTGGCCGGCACGGACACCAGACTGGTCGACCATCTGTCGGAGGATGCCGCGCTGGACGCAGCCCGGCAATACAACCGCCTGTTCGGTTCCTCACTGGGCGGCGCCGTCGCCACAACGGACGCTCAAAAAAGCGAACTGATTGCCGATGTGGACATCATTTTCTGTACCGCCAAGGCGGGAATCCAGGTACTCAATGCCAACGTGCTGGCCGAAGCCCGCAACCTGAAAGTGGCCGGTGACGTCAATGCCGTACCGCCGCCCGGCATAGCAGGCGTCAAGGCGAAGCACAATGGCGATCCCCTGGAACTGGCCAAACAGGCGAAAAACGCCGTCGGTGTCGGCGCCCTGGCCGTTGGCAATATCAAGTACCAACTGCAGATAGAGCTGTTGAAGATGCTGCGGCGGCGGGAAAGAAAAGACGACAAGACGGTTTATCTGGATTTCCGCGCCGCCTTTGAAAAGGCCAGGGAGATCGTCTAGCATTCTGATACCTGCCGGGATCAACTATGCCCGTTCCCCGGATCTTTGGCTGTTGACGCCTGATGATTCCCTGTTTTGCGGATGTGAATCCAGCCCGACAGTGCATATTGAAACTGTAGTGCGTTTATCCTCGATGACTGGCGATTTATCCAGTCATGCCATACCTGGGAAATGTCGGGCTTGACAGTATGGGTGAATGTTGGAATGTCAGACCTGTCCCCGTTTTCATACCAGCTTGAGATGTTGATGCCGTTCGGCTTGCGACTCCAGCAACTTCTTGGCAACATCCCTGGCAATCTCAACTATTTCTGTAACCGTTCTCCCTTGCACTACCAGACCCGAATGGCACTTAGTTAGCGAGTTAAACACAGTAAATACAGTATCTTACAATGACCTCACATTAACAATGTGATTACTAGAAAAAC
>JANEMG010000050.1 GCA_024511045.1 Gammaproteobacteria bacterium
CTGTTTGTGCAAGTCCTTCAACTTGATCCTAAAACGCTGCGTCTTGAGGCTTTGTAGGGCAACGGATGCAGCAGAAAATAGTGGGTAAAATGAACTCCGAAACTTTAGTTGCCAAGCATACCTTGAATCAATTCGATATTTGATATCATCCTTACCGGCGGCTGTGCGCCATTCCCGCCCCGTCTGTATCTTCAATAGCCTTCGGAGTTCATTTGCAGTTCGCTCAACAGGCCCGGCAGGCGCAGGACTTCGGAAGTGATTCGGCCGTCCGGATGCAGGCTGAAACTGCGATAGCCTGGAGGGGTCTGCTCCAGGGCGAATTCCCTGCTGTCGAGTTTGAACTGAAAGCAGGTCGCTGGTGCGGCGAATATTTCCAGGTTATCCAGTTTGCTGTGCAGGTCCTGATGGATATGTCCAAAGGTGATTGCCCGGGCCTTGGGATAGCGGGCCAGCAGTTCCAGCAATTCCGCACTGTTTTCGATCTGCATTGTATCCATCCATTCGCTGTTGGTCGGCAGACAATGATGATGCACGGCGATCATCGCGAAGTGCTCCGGATGCTGTCGCAGGCAGGATTCGAGAAATTCCAGTTCCGCAGCGTTCAACCGGCCGCAGGGTGAGCCCGGGATTTGACTGTTCAGGCAGATAATCTGCCAGCCTGCCAGGATCACCTGTTTCTCGCAGCTTATTACCGGGCCGCGGAAGACTTGCTGCATCAGCGCCAGGTCATCGTGATTGCCCGGCAGGCACAGGCATGGCGTATGCAGCTTTTCCAGTTCCGCGAGTATGCGCTGGTAGCTGGCAGGGCAGGGGTGCTGGGTCAGATCACCGGTAACCAGTACCAGGTCGTAATGGTTGTCCGTGCGTGCCTGCTGCACAACGGCCTGGAAATAATGTTCGGTATCGATGCCCAGCATGGTATCGCCGGCTTCCGGAAGAATATGCAGATCGGTGATTTGCAGTATTTTCAGCGGTTTTTCTTCTGTGGCTTGGGTCATGGCGGATTGCTTCATGGTTCAATGGGCAGGCAAAGAATTCTGGTGTTGCGCTGGTGGTCGTACTGCTGGCGCAGCGAATGCGGCAGGGCATCCAGTTCGGCGGGCTGAAAGCCGCGTTCGATAAACCAGTGCATGGTTTGTGTGGACAGGACAAAGAGCTTGTGCAGGTGTCGCTGCCTTGCCTGGCGATGGATAAAGGCAAACAGCTGCTTGCCGCGGTCGGCATTCTGGTAATCCTCGTGGATGGCAAAACAGGTGATGATGCCGGCATCACTGTCGGGGATGGCATGCAGCGCTGCGCAGCCGATGATCAGGCCGTCACGTTCGATGATGGTGTAGTCGCCGATTTCTATTTCCAGGTGTTCCCGGGAACGCTTGACCAGTTTCCCCTGTTCCTCCAGCGGCGCAATCAGTTCCAGGATGCCGGGAATGTTGTTCAGTGTTGCCTGGCGCAGGGTTTCGAAGGGAGCGGAGCTGATCAATGTGCCGGAACCGTCCCGGGTGAACAGTTCCAGCAGCAGGGCGCCATCCTGGGTTCGTTCCAGCAGATGCGCCCGTCGCACGCCACCCTGACAGCTTCTGATGGCCGCCTGCAGGGGGTGGATGATGGTCGCCGCGAGATTTTTGTGCTGCTTCAGGAATTGTTCCGCCTGGGTTGTGGTCAACTGCTGCAGCAGTTGACCGCTGTCGGGATCGCAGAGTTTTTGTTCACTGAGCAGCAGTATTTTTTCCGCCTGCAGGGCGATAGCGATATCGGTCGCCACCTGTTCGGCGCAGAGATTGAAGATTTCCCCGCTGGGAGAATAGCCTGTCGGTGAGATCAGCACGACATTGTGCTGTTCCAGCTGCTGCTGAATGGCGGCCTGGTCAACCTTGCGGATTGCGCCGGTGTGGCAGTAATCGATGCCGTCGATGACGCCGATGGGTCGCGCGGTAACGAAATTCCCCGATACCACCCGGATCCTGGCGCCGGCCATGGGGGAATTGGCCAGCCCCATGGACAACAGCGCTTCGATTTCCACGCGCACCAGGCCGGCGGCTTCCTTGACGCATTGCAGGGCGACATCGTCGGTGATGCGCAGGTGCCGGTAAAAGCGGGAGGTAATGCCGAGTTTTTGCAGCCGTTCGTCTATCTGCGGGCGAATGCCATGCACCAGTACCAGGCGGATGCCCAAGCTGCTCAGCAGGGCCAGGTCATGGATATGATTGGCGAAAGCCGGGTCGAGCACCGCTTCGCCGCCAAAGGAGATGACAAAGGTCCGGTTGCGGTGCGCGTGGATGTAGGGGGAGGAATTTCTGAACCAGCTGACAAAGTCCCGCTGTGGCGGCGGCGGGGGGCGTTGGTGGGTGTCGATTTCGTTCACGGCTCGGCGGATCGGCCGGGCGCCGGTGATGCTTCGCCGGCGCCCGGGTTCGGTATCAATCCAGGTTGTCGGTCACGGCGCCCTGCGACGCGGAACTGACCAGTCTGGCAAATTTTGCCAGTACGCCGCGCCTGTAGCGGGGCGCCGGCTGCTGCCAGCGGTCCATGCGCCGGGCCATTTCATGTTCGTTGACATGCAGTTTCAATTCCCGGTTTTCGGCATTGATGGTGATGGTGTCACCATTTTGGATGATTGCCAGTGCCCCGCCGACATAGGCTTCCGGTGTGATGTGGCCGACCACGAAACCGTGCGTGCCGCCGGAAAAGCGGCCATCGGTGATCAACGCCACATCCTGGCCCAGGCCTTTGCCCATCACGGCTGCCGTGGGAGACAGCATTTCCCGCATGCCGGGGCCGCCCTTCGGACCCTCGTAGCGGATCACGATCATGTCGCCCTTGACGATCGCGCCATCAAGGATACTTTGCAGTGCCTCTTCCTCGCAGTCGAAGACCTTGGCGGTACCGGTAAACAACAGTCCTTCCTTGCCGGTGATCTTGGCCACCGCACCCTGCGTCGCCAGGTTGCCGTACAAAACGACCAGGTGGCTGTCCTTCTTGATCGGGTCGTCGAAGGAGCGGATCATGTCCTGGCCCTCGGGGTAGGGCTGTACATCGGCCAGGTTTTCCGCCAGCGTCTTGCCGGTCACCGTCAGGCAATCGCCATGCAGCAGGCCGCGCTCCAGCAGTTCCTTCATCAACGGCTGAATGCCGCCGATTTCGATCAGTTCCGCCATCTGGTAACGGCCGCTGGGCTTGAGGTCGGCGAGCATGGGCACGTTTTTACCGATGCGGGTGAAGTCGTCCAGCTGTATATCGATGCCCGCGGCATGGGCCATGGCCAGCATGTGCAGCACGGCATTGGTCGAGCCTCCCAGGGCGATGATTACCGTGATGGCATTTTCGAAGGCTTCCCGGGTCATGATGTCGCTGGGCTTGATATCTTTTTTCAGCAACTCCAGCACCGCCGCTCCGGCGCGTTCACAGTCCAGGCGCTTGTCCTCGGAGATGGCCGCCTGGGCGGAGCTGTTGGGCAGGCTCATGCCCAGCGCCTCGATGGCCGAGGCCATGGTGTTGGCGGTATACATGCCGCCGCAGGAGCCCGCGCCGGGGATGGCCTTTTCCTCGATGGCATGCAGTTCGGCATCGTCGATTCGGTCGTTGGCCCGGGCGCCGACCGCTTCGAATACCGAGACGATATCCAGTTTCTTGTCCTTGTGGCAGCCAGGCAGTATCGTGCCGCCGTAGACGAAGATGGCCGGACGGTTCAGCCGGGAAATGGCGATCATGCAGCCGGGCATGTTCTTGTCGCAGCCGCCGATGGCGACGATGCCGTCGAATCCCTGGCAGCCGACGACAGTTTCTATGGAATCGGCGATCACTTCCCGGGAGACCAGGGAATATTTCATGCCCTCGGTGCCCATGGAGATGCCGTCGGAGATAGTGATGGTGTTGAAAATGACCGCCTTGCCATCGTTTGCATCGACCCCGCGGGCAGCATCGTCGGCCAGGGTGTCAATGTGCATGTTGCAGGGCGTCACCATGCTCCAGGTCGAGGCGATGCCGATTTGCGGCTTCTGGAAGTCTTCGTCGCTGAAGCCGACAGCGTGCAGCATGGCCCGGCTGGGCGCGCGTTCCATGCCATTGACGACCTTTGAGGAAAATTTGCGGATGTTTTTGTCGCTGGATTGTGCCATGACGGCGAACTCCTGAAGGGTTTTGTTGGTAAGGGTATGACAGGTTGCGCCGAATCTGCGCTATACAGGATTCAAAAGGTATCCCAGTTGCTGGTTTTGCGCTGCCAGCGGATTTTCGGGATGATCAGACCGAGAAAGATGCCGGTAAAGGCCAGGATGCCGCCATACAGGAACCAGTCCTGGTTGGTGCTGTCTTCCAGGGCCTGTTTTTCCCGTTTCAGCTGCTGGTTTTCCCTTTCCACGGTTATGACGCGCTCCTGCAGCTGATCACGCTGATTTTTCAACTGAATGGCATTGGCGGCTGTCTGCCGCAGATCGTTGAGTTCCTTGCTCAGTTGGTCGCGTTCCTGCAGCAGGGATTTGTTTTCGGTAACGGCCTGGTTGTTGTTGCTGGAAAGTTTCTCCAGTTCCGCTTTCATTCTGGCGTTTTCAGCCTCCAGGAATTCCAGCTTCTTTCGTGCTTTTTTCAGGTACCAGCGGCTGATGGGTTTGTCTTGGGTATAGCGGGTCAGGATATAGCCTTCCATGCCGTTGCTCAGGCGCACCTTGGTATAACCAGTCTTGGGGTTTCTCTCCAGAACGGTCAGGGGTGTGCCGCTGGGCAGCATCTTGATGATTTTGTGCCGGGTGCTTTCGCCGTTGCGCAGGATCATTTTCAAATTGTCGGTGACATAGACGGTTTCAGCGTAGGCGGAAAGACTGCAGCCCAGCAGGATCAACAATGGGATGATTTTTTTCACAATAGTCTCGGGTTGTGATTTAGCTAGTTAGCGTCTATAAACACCCATCCATGGGCTGTTTATAGAAATTAAACAGCAAATGCGATTGGCTGTTTTCTTCATCATCAATGGCTTGTGGTCATTGATCATGCCGACACGTCCCTGTGCCGGAACAGTTCCCGTCATTTAAAGACGGGAACTGGCTGCTGAAAGCAGGTGGAAATTTGCCATTCAGGCGTCGCCGTCATATTTCGCTGCGGGATGACAAGGCCTTGTGCTTGAAAGGTTATCCGTCTTTGACGACGGCCAGGCAAAGCAGTTCCGGGCTGCTGAAAATCCACAGACGAAGTGGATATTATATAGGTCTTGAAAAAAACCGGGTAATCGAAATTATTCGCAGAGCAGAAATTCCAGCAGGGCTTTTTGCGCATGCAGACGATTTTCGGCTTCGGCGAAGACCACGCTCTGCGAGCCGTCGATCACTGCGGCGCTGACCTCTTCGCCCCGGTGGGCCGGCAGACAATGCATGAACAAGGCCCACGGTCGGGCATTGGCCATGATTTGCGGTGTCACCTGGTAATTGTTAAAGGCCAGTTCCCGCTGCTTCTGCTCCTGCTCCTGGCCCATGCTGGCCCAGACGTCGGTGACGATCAGGTCGGCACCCTTGGCGGCATCGAGAGCATTGTCGAAGAGTGTGACCCGCTCACCGGCGGCGTCGAGTATTTCCCTGTTTGGCAGGTAACCGGCAGGGCAGGCGATGTGCAGTTTGAAATCCAGCAGCCGGGCGGCATTGATGTAGGAATGGCACATGTTGTTGCCGTCGCCGATCCAGGCCACCGTGCGTCCCTGAATTTCACCATGCTCTTCGAAGTAGGTCTGCATGTCCGCCAGCAACTGGCAGGGGTGCAGCAGATCGGTCAGGGCATTGATCACCGGGACGCTGGAATATTCGGCAAAAGTGGTGACGGTTTCATGGTGATAGGTGCGCAGCATGATGCAGTCCACCATGCTGGAAATGACCCGCGCACTGTCCTCCAGGGGTTCGCCGCGGCCCAGCTGGGTGTCTCTCGGCGACAGGAACAGTGCGCTGCCGCCGAAATGGGCCATGCCCGATTCGAAGGATATGCGCGTGCGCGTGGAGGATTTTTCGAAAATCATGGCCAGCACCCGACCCTTCAATGGCTGATAGTCCGGATCTCTGTCGGCTTTCAGGTCTATGCCTCGGTTGATGATGGCGCGGAATTCACTGGCCGTTATATCCAGCAGGCTGATGAAGTGTCGGGGGTGCATGATGTTATTGTTCTGAATGCTCTTGAATGAGGGTGGCCAGCGTTTCGATGAGCAGCTCGATCTGTTCCTGATCGATCACCAGCGGCGGCAGCAGCCGGATAGTGTTTTCTGCGGTGACATTGATCAGCAGGCCATTCTCCAGCGCCTTGCCAACCAGGTCGGTACAGGGTCGGACCAGTTCGATGCCCAGCATCAGTCCCATGTGCCGGATATTTCGAAGCGAACTGTTTTCCTGCAGACGCCGCTTCAGCCCGTGATGGATTGCCTGGCCCTTTGCCATGGCCTGTTCTGGCAGTTGCTCGCTTTGCAGTGTCTCGAGGACCGCCAGGGCGGCGCTGCACGCCAGCGGGTTGCCGCCGAATGTCGAACCATGCGTACCGGGGGTGAGGATGTTCGCGGCCTTGCCCCGGGCCAGGCACGCACCGATGGGCACGCCATTGCCCAGCGCCTTGGCCAGCGTGCAGACATCCGGGAGAATGGCGTTATGCTGATAGGCAAACATCTTTCCTGTGCGGCCCATGCCGGTCTGCACTTCGTCGAGCATCAGCAGCAGGTTGTTTTGATCACAGATGTTGCGCAGCCGCTTGAGATAATTCCGCTCGGGGATGTTGACGCCGCCTTCGCCCTGAATGGGCTCCACCAGGATCGCGACGCTGTCTTCATGCCGCTGCAGGGCAGTCTCCACTGCCGGGATGTCGTTGAAGGGCACATGCACGAAGCCCTCCAGCAGGGGGGCAAAGCCCTGCTGGATTTTCTTGTTGCCGGTGGCGCTGAGGGTGGCCAGGGTCCTGCCGTGAAAGCTTTTTTCCATGACCAGAATTTTCGGGCGTTCAATATTCTGCCCGTGACCGTAGAGGCGTGCTATTTTTATCGCCGCCTCATTGGCTTCGGCGCCGGAATTGCAGAAAAAGACGTTGTCCATGGCGCTGGCATCGGCCAGTTGGTCGGCCAGCTGCTGTTGTGCCTGGATGCCGTACAGATTGGAAGTGTGCAGCAGTTGCGCGCTCTGGCTGCTGATGGCTTCATGGATTCCGGGGTGTGCATGGCCCAGGTTGCACACGGCGATGCCTGACAAAGCGTCCAGGTAACGCTTGCCGTTCTGGTCCCATAGCCAGGCGCCCTGTCCACGGGTGAAAGTGACCGGTAGACGGTTGTAGGTGGGCATGATATGCGAGGTCATGGCATGGGACTTGTTCTATGTGTTCTATGTGTCGGCCGGCCGGGCATGCCTGCAAAATAAAAAGCGTTTAATTATAATTTTGCCAGGCGGAAACGGCAAGGGAAAGTGTTGAAAATTTCGCTTTTTATCTGGATCTATTGTTGATAAAATTACTGGGTTTTAAAACTCAGGAATCGATAATGAATGTCAACGAAAGAATAAAAGATCAACTCGAGAACAATCCGGTGATTCTGTACATGAAGGGCACACCCGATTTTCCCCAGTGTGGCTTTTCCGGACAAACGGTACAGGTCCTGCAGGCATGTCGTGCCAAATTCGCCTATGTCAACATTCTCGAAGACCCGGAGATGCGAGAGGCACTCAAGGAATATTCGCAGTGGCCCACTTATCCGCAGTTGTATATCAACGGTGAATTGGTCGGCGGCTGCGATATCATCATGGACTTGTACAGCCGCGGCGATCTGGCGAAAATGCTGGCCGACGCCGATGCCGTAGTGGAATAATCACTGCTTGTCATCGTCACTGCCCTTGGCGGCTGCAAGGGCTTCCAGCTGCTTCCAGCGGTTGACGATTTTGCAGAACAGCAACGCCGTCTGCTGGGCGTCATAGAGTGCTGAATGGGCCTTGTCGCTGTCCCATTCCAGGCCCGCGCATTCGGCGATCCTGGCCAGCACCGTCTGGCCGTAGGCCAGTCCGCCCAGCGTCGCGGTATCGAAACTGCTGAAGGGATGGAAGGGACTGCGCTTTATTTTGGTGCGTTCGATGGCGGCATTCAGAAAGCCCAGGTCGAAAGCCGGGTTGTGACCAACCAGAATGGCACGGGTGCACAGGTTGCGTTTCATGGCCTTACGAATCGGCTTGAAGATTCCGTGCAGCGCTTCTTTTTCCTCTATGGCAAA
Source organism: Gammaproteobacteria bacterium (assembly GCA_024511045.1). Taxonomy (GTDB): domain Bacteria; phylum Pseudomonadota; class Gammaproteobacteria; order Methylococcales; family Methylomonadaceae; genus JANEMG01. The sequence continues at coordinate 8,204 of JANEMG010000050.1, forward strand.
CCGGAACGGATGGTAGGGGTCGATGCCATTGAATTTCAATGCCGCCTCATCCAGTTCGGCATTGGCGAATGGAATGACGTGGAATGCATGACTTTCGGTAGTGACCAGATCACCCTCCGGGTTCAACTCGACGATCACCGCGGCAATTTCCAGCATGGCATGCTTCTTGTAGTTGAAGCCGGCTGTCTCTATATCGACAATCACCGGAAGATAGCCTCTGAATCTTTTGCCTAGCGGGTTTTCTGCAGTTTCCATAAATTCATTCTGGCTGGTACTGATAGCGTTGCCTTTATTGACGTGTCAGGTGGTTCGTTTGCGTAGCCCGACCATGGCCTGCGCCCCGAACAAACACCCGGCATTGCAAGGCTTTTTGGTCAATGCCGGCAATTGTTGGCAAAACCGGCATCTTTGACCAATGCGACAATATTTTTATACATTGCACGTGTAATCCACTATCATAACAGTATTTTTCAATCGACTGGTGTGAAAATGGCCCCCCGCATTTGCTGGTGAAAAAGCTGCTGTTCTGTTTTTCTGCCTTCCTGTTGTCGGCAATGATGACCGGGTGCGCAACCGTTGCCACGGACCCTCGCGATCCCTGGGAGGGATTCAATCGTTCAACGATACGTTGGACGATTATGCCATGAAGCCCGTCGCCAAAGGCTATCAATGGCTGACACCGGATTTCGTCGATCAGGGGATCAGCAATTTTTTCAACAACATCCGGGATATCCGGGTGACCATCAATGATGTTCTGCAGTGGAAATTGAAACAGGGCGGCATGGATTTCAGCCGCTTTCTGATCAATACCACGGCAGGCGTCGCCGGTTTCATCGATGTCGCCACGATGCTCGATCTGCCAAAGCACGATGAGGATTTCGACCAGACCCTGGGATACTGGGGGGTGCCGACCGGTCCCTATCTGGTGTTGCCTTTTTTCGGCCCAAGTTCAATCAGGGGCGCAGCAGGCTTGGCCGGCGACGCGGCGATGAATCCTTTGACCTACAGTTTCGTATTGGGCAGTGCCGCGGCCACCTGGGGATCCTTCGGCGCCTATACGGTGGATGTCATCGATCGCCGCGCCGATGCCCTGGGTTTTGAAAAAATCGTTTCGGAAGCGGCCGTCGACCGCTATGAATTTTTCCGGGATTCCTATTTACAACGGCGTCGCTACCTGGTCAACGATGGCAACATCGAGGAAGACGAGGAATTCGATCTGGAATTCGATCTGGAAGAAGATTTTCTGGACGAGGAGTTCGATGAGGGTGCTAACGAGGCGTTCGAGGCGCCATAGGGTGCTGCTGCGGCAGTTGTTGGCCTTTGCTGTGTTATCATTCAGGAAAATCGAAGCAGGACAGGTGCGGCCCTGGTTCTTGCCAATGAACAATCGCCACACACGCTCTGATATTTGGCAGGGAGGGCATTGCAGTGTGAATAGCGATAGTTTGTCAACATTGTTCGTAACTACTCGGGCTCCTATGGGTAGTCTGTTCCGGAAGACGCCGTGAATACATCCCTGCAGGCTTGACTTTGGCATCCCTGCCAAAGACACTTCCTCTACAGACCACCCATAGGGGCTTCTTTTACTATGGGTGAGTAGTTACCATTGTTCCAGAATTCGCCAGGCCAGTGTTTCTCCCGCTTTCAGGGGAATCAATTTATCCGCATCGACAGGGTAGTCTGAGGGGACTTTCCAGGTGTTTTTTACCAGCGTGATGGTGCTGCGATTTCTTGGCAGCCGGTAAAAATCCGCACCGTGAAAGCTGGCGAAGCCTTCCAGCCTGTCCATGGCATCCGCGCGGTCGAACACTTCGCAGTACAGTTCCAGGGCTGCATGGGCGCTGTAGCAACCGGCGCAACCGCAGGCCGATTCCTTACGCTGCTGCAGATGGGGAGCGCTGTCGGTACCGAGAAAGAATTTACTGCTGCCGCTGACCGCGGCATCGACCAGTGCCTGCCGGTGCTTCTCCCGCTTGAGGATCGGCAGGCAGTAATGATGTGGTCGTATGCCGCCTGCCAGCAGGGCGTTGCGGTTGAACAGCAGATGCTGCGGCGTGATGGTTGCGGCAATGTTGGCGTCGGCTGTCTGGACAAACTGCACCGCTTCTTGAGTGGTGACATGTTCCACGACGATGCGCAGCGCGGGGAAGCGTTTGACGATAGCGTCGAGGGTTTGCTCGATGAATATTTTTTCCCGATCGAAGATGTCATATTCGGAATCGGTCGCTTCGCCATGAACCAGGAGCGGCAGGTCATGTTGCTGCATGGCTTCCAGAACCGGGTAAATGCGCGAAACATGGGAAACACCGGCGTCGGAATTGGTCGTGGCACCCGCTGGGTAGAGCTTGCAGGCGTAGAGATGTTCCGACTGGGCGGCTTTTTCGATTTCTTCGCGGCTGGTGGCATCGGTGAGGTACAGTGTCATCAGCGGTGTGAAAGGCGTGTTTTCCGGTATGGCCTGTATTATTTCCGCCCGGTAGCGCAATGCCCGATCGACGGTGCTGACCGGGGGTGTGAGATTGGGCATGATGATCGCGCGGGCAAATTGCCGGGCCGTGTGCGGCAGCACTGCTTTCAGGATATTCCCCGTGCGCACATGCAAATGCCAGTCATCGGGCTGGGTGATGGTGATTTTATTGGCCATATCATTTTTTGCCTCCTCAGCGATATCTGTGGGTAGATAATGCCGAAGGCTTAAGCTATCAAATTGAATTATATAAATAAAATGCGCGTTAGCGCCTCATTTTTTCTCGATATTAAAAACTTGTTAC
>JANEMG010000375.1 GCA_024511045.1 Gammaproteobacteria bacterium
TATCAGGAGCGCCGGGCAACTGGCGGAACTGGATGACGACCGGCGTGAAAAATTGCGCATCGCGATGTTCGACCGGGGACCCGGAACGACCTGGCTGAAGCAGAACGACCTGATCGACCTGGCCATCCCTTATCAGACCATGAGCGGCGATTCTGAAAACAATACCGCGATGCGGATAGACAAGGACATCAGAGCGGGCAAAATCGACATGGTGATTCTCTGGGGGCCGATGGCGGGCTATGTCCTGAGCAACGCCCCCGAGGACAGCTACATCAGCATCCCGATGCAATCCAGCCCGGGCATGAAATTCGATTTTTCCATCGCCATGGGGGTCCGCTTTGCAGACAAGGCCAGGAAAGCGCAGCTGGATCGCCTGATTACCGAGAATCGCCAGGAAATAGACGCCATACTCACCCGCTACCGGGTTCCCCTGCTGCCCATACCGGCACAGCGGCCCAGAAAGGATGACGATGATTGAAGGGGCTTTTTCAGCCAGGCCTGGCGCCCGGTAAAAGTCACAGCATGAAAACTGGATCAGCCCTCGCTGTCGAAGCGGCACAGGCGCCAGAAGCTCCTTGCCCAGGCATAAACAAGACTCCAGACATCCCTGCCTGTATCAGCAGGATGACAGAAAGACTCCCTTCCCTTCATGCAGCGTGCCAATAGTCTCGTCCAAGGGGGGGCCAGCAAGATAACGACAAAGCAACTACTCACCCATAGTAAAAGCAGCCCCTATGGGTGGTCTGTGGAGGAAGTGTCTTTGGCAGGGATGCCAAAGTCAAGCCTACAGGGAGGTATTCACGGCGTCTTCCGGAACAGACCACCCATAGGGGCCCGAGTGTTACACGACAAATACGATTTGCCGTTATTTACACAATCAATGACTTGTTGTCATTGATTGCATCGGCGCAGCCATCCTCGAGCCGGACCAACGTCCGTCATTTATTGATCGACGTTTTCCCTGGGAAAGTTCAGCGGCGTCCCGTTTGTCTTTCTGCCCGTCTCGTCGAGCATGGCCGACAATTTCTGCACCTTGTCATCGGCAAGCTGTGACCACCTGAAGCGCCATTGCCAGTTGCCACCCATGGTCCCCGGCGTATTCATGCGATGCTCGCTGCCCAGTTCCAGGATATCCTGCATGGGTATGACGGCCAGATTGGCAATGGATGCCAGCGCGGCATGCACCAGAGCCTGGGGCATCGGCAGTTGGGGATTGCCCAGCGCCTGATAGACGTAGTGTTTTTTCTCCTCGCTCAGGCTTTCGAACCAGCCCAGCGTGGTATCGTTGTCATGGGTACCGGTATAGACCACGCAGTTTTCGACATAATTCTGCGGCAGGTAGGGATTGTCTGGTCCACCATCAAAGGCAAATTGCAGTATTTTCATTCCCGGCAAGCCAAATTTGTCACGCAACGCCTCGACTTCCGGAGTAATGATTCCCAGATCCTCGGCAACCAGGGCAATCCTGTCGCCAAACTCCTGCTCGATTCTGCTCAGCAGTTCCTCGCCGGGCGCCTTGACCCATTCTCCCTTGATGGCCGTTTCCTCGCTGGCGGGAATTTCCCAGGCAGCCTGCAGACCGCGAAAATGATCGATGCGGATGATGTCGAACAATTCCTGCAGGGTGCGGAAACGTTCGATCCACCACTGAAACCGGTTGTTCTGCAGATACTCCCAGTTGTAGTGGGGATTGCCCCAGCGCTGGCCGGTTTCGGAAAAATAATCCGGCGGCACACCGGCGACGACGGTCATGGCGCCGTTTTCATCCAGCTTGAAATTCTCGCGCTGCGCCCAGACATCGGCGCTGTCGTAGGAGACGAAAATGGGAATATCGCCAAACATCAGGACTCCGCGGCGATGGGCATATTCGCGCAGGTCCTGCCATTGACGGAAGAACAGGAACTGGAAAAACTTGACTTTGTTTATTTCCCCGGCCAGGCGTTTTTCCGCTTCCTGCAGTGACTTGGCATCCTTGTTACGGAACAGCCTGGGCCAATCGGACCAGCATTTGTGTTCGAACTCTTCGCGCAGCGAGACGAACAGGGCAAAATCGTCCAGCCACCAGGACCTGTCTTTGCAGAAACGCACGAAATCGATTTTGTCTGCAGCATCGCCCTTCTTGAGGAACTCTGCCCAGGCGGCATTCAGACAGGCCTTCCGATACACGGCACCGGAGCAAGAATCCCGAAAACTGTCGATATCGCTGACCCAGCCTTTCTCCACCAGCATATCCGGGCAGATGAACATCGGGTTGCCGGCATGCGCAGACAGGCATTGATAGGGCGAGCCATCGTCATGGGGCATGCCCAGCGGCAGGGTCTGCCAGACGGAAATTCCGGCAGTTTTCAGAAAATCGACAAAACGGTAGCTTTGCTTCCCTAAATCTCCATGGTCTTCAGCACCCGGCAAAGAAGAAATATGTAACAGGATGCCGGCACGGCGCTGGACTGACTTGCTGTCTGACTGCATAAATTGCCTTGAAAATAGAAGGAATCCTCTACGCCTTCCGGCTGGAAGACAGCGAAAGGAACAATGGCGGTTTTCGGATGGTCGTCGCTGCAACGGTTCCGGCGGCTATTATATTACATTTTGTATTCAAATAATGCCACGCTGCCCAAAAAACGCCAGACAGTCCTGCTCCCAAAAGGCTGCCACCAACCGGTTCCCGTCTGTAAATGTCCGGCAACCAATCCGGCACA
>JANEMG010000376.1 GCA_024511045.1 Gammaproteobacteria bacterium
TTGTTGCGTAGTGCTTGGTGACCAGGACGGCTGGGGCACAAATAGGTTGTCAAAGGCCGAGTCGATTTTGGGGACTGGGATGTCCCAAAATCTATCACGAGGCCGAAGACACGCTTGTGCGGAAACAATTGTGAGAACCATCACAGCGTTGACAATGCGCGTCAGCCTAGTGCCCATAAATGTCACAAATAACATCCGAGCGCAACTGTATCAGACCCCAGGACATTACTCAATTAAGACAACTGTACTATTACTTCCTGTTTAACATTTTCCCTTTATTTATCTGGAAGTTAAGAATTAATCTACCAATAAAATACTTAATTTAAAAATAATCCTATCATCCGAAAATAAATATTTCATTTTAGCGGTCTATACTTGAAGAGAAACCGGATTGACCGATATGAACATATTCAAACAAAAAATCAGTCAGTGGGTGATGAACTGGCTTACGCGGGACGGTCCCCTTCCCCAAACACCTTTGTGCGATTTCAACCGCCTGCGGTTTGAATTACGCCCCTGCGATGTGCTGCTGGTGGAAGGGCGCAGCCACCTTTCCAGCGTCATCCAACTGATCACCCAGAGTCCCTGGAGCCACTCGGCCCTGTATCTGGGACGGCTGTTCGATATCCGCGATCCCCGTCTGCGCGTCTGCATCGAAGCCAATTTCGAAGGCGACCCGGAAGAACAACTGTTGCTCGAAGCCGAACTGGGCAAGGGCACCGTCGTAACCCCCCTCTCTGTCTACAAGAACGAACACCTGCGCATCTGCCGCCCGGAAGGCCTGTCGGCAGATGATGCCCAGAAGGTTCTGGGATATGCCATACGCAAACTGGGCAACGATTATGACCTGCGGCAGGTACTGGATCTGGCGCGGTTTTTCTTTCCCTGGGCAATACTGCCGCGGCGCTGGCGCTCCAGTCTTTTCCAGCACAACGCCGGTGATGCCACGCGCACCGTCTGCTCGACGTTGCTGGCAGAGGCGTTCACCCAGGTGGATTTCCCTATTCTGCCTTTCATCGACCGCGGTGAGGATGGCAGTTTGCGGCTGTTCAAACGCAATCCCAAACTGTTTGCCCCCCGGGATTTCGACTATTCACCTTATTTCAGCATCATCAAATATCCCTTCCTGGGCATGAACGATGTGGGACTGTACCGACGCCTGCCCTGGGACAAGGAGAACGATTTTCTGGACGAACAGCCTCCACCCCGCAAACAACCCTCTCCTGTTCCAGCCCTGCAGGAAGATGAGAATCATGCCCGGGAAAACTATATCCACCGCGCCATCCATTTTGCCGGCCTGGGCCGGAAGGAGTTGTGATCATGTGGTTTCTTGGCTTTGTAAGCACACTGGCCATCGTCTGGTATCTGGCCTACCAAGGCGCAGGCGCCAGCCTGTGGATTGCTGTTCTCATCAGCTCACTGGTGGCAGTCACCCTGGCGACAGACATCTAGTGGTATGTTTCTACGCCCCTGTGGCTGATCGCAGCCACCCTGATACTGGTGCTGGGCGTACCTGCCATGCGCCAGAAAATCATTACGACGAGACTGCTGAAGCAGTTCTGCAAAGTCATGCCCGCCATGTCTCGGACGGAACGGGAAGCCCTGGAAGCAGGCAGCATCTGGTGGGATGCCGAGCTGTTCAGCGGCAGGCCCAACTGGGAAAAACTGCTCAATACGCCCCGCCCCCATCTGTCAGAGCGCGAACAGGCCTTTCTTGACGGCCCGGTGGAAAACCTGTGTGAGATACTGGATGACTGGAAGATCACCCACGAGGACCGGGATCTGCCCCCGGATGTATGGGACTTTATCAAGCGGGAAGGGTTTTTCGGACTCATCATCCCGGAGGAGTACGGCGGGCTGGGCTTTTCCGCACTGGCGCATTCGGAAGTGGTGATGAAGCTCTCCAGCCGCAGCATCGTGGCAGCAGTAACGGTGATGGTGCCCAATTCCCTGGGACCCGGAAAACTGCTGTTGCACTATGGCACACCGGCGCAGCGGGACTACTACCTGCCCCGCCTCGCCCGTGGCGAGGACATTCCCTGTTTCGCCCTCACCGGCCCTGATGCCGGCAGCGATGCCGGCGCCCTGCCGGACAGCGGCGTAGTGACAAAGGGACAGTGGCGGGGAAAAACCGTTCTCGGCGTGCGCCTCAACTGGGAAAAGCGTTATATCACGCTGGGGCCGGTGGCAACCATCATCGGCCTGGCATTTCGCCTTCACGACCCCGAGCATTTGCTGGGCACGGAAGAAGACCTGGGCATCACCCTGGCGCTGGTTCCCCGGGACACACCGGGCGTGACCATCGGCGCACGCCATATTCCCATCGACATTCCTTTCCAGAACGGACCGAACTGGGGCAAAGACGTCTTCATCCCCATGAGCCAGCTCATTGGCGAACAACAGTACATCGGCAAAGGCTGGCGCATGCTGGTGGAATCCCTGGCTGAAGGCCGTGGCATCTCTCTGCCGGCACTATCCGTGGGCGCTGCCAAGGTCAGCAGCCGCTACACCGGCGCCTACGCCGCCATACGCCAGCAGTTCAACATGCCCATCGGCCGCTTCGAAGGCATACAAGCGGGTCTTCGGCCTCGTGAAAGATTTTGGGACATCCCAGTCCCCAAAATCGACTCGGCCTTTGACAACCTATTGGTGCCCCAGCCGTCCTGGTCACCAAGCACTACGCAACAACTTCGCAAGC
>JANEMG010000051.1 GCA_024511045.1 Gammaproteobacteria bacterium
CGAGGCGCCATTGATCGGTGATTGCATAGCCGGCCTCGAAATCGACGCCAAACAACTGGGCATTGATGTTGGAGAACTGCAGGACCGTCTGCGGCGTCCCGCCAACCATTGAGGTCATTATGTTGGACAGCATCTGCGCCGTCATGTTGTCCGTGGGCGTACCCTGGATATAATCATCGATGTAATGGTAGAAGGCCCTGGGCGTGAAATAGGCTCTGTCGGTATGCCAGTCGAATCCCAGTTCGAACTGATAGGCGGTTTCATGATCGAGATCGATAGTACCAATGTAATTGCGTCCGTCGGCCAAACCGCCCGTGGCTTCCAGGGGAATCCACAGATAGCGCTCCTGATAGCTGGGAGCGCGGTTTTTGCGCGCGAAGCCCAATTCCCAGTCGATCGTCGAGGTCATCGCATAGCGCAGTATCGCCACCAGATCGACATCGTTGTCGGACTTGTCGCGGTCGGCATTGTTGAAATCATTGCGCAGCACCTTGGCAGCATTGGCGGCCATCGTCGGCAGGCCATTGAAATCGACGCTGCCGGCATTGGTGTTGGCGTTGATGAACCGGGCGCCCAGTTCCAGCGCGAAATCCGCGCCGAGATCACCTTCCCACTCACCGTAGAAGCTGTAACGGTCCCGCTCTATATCATTGAAGTTTTTGATAAAAAAGGCACCGTTGTTGGGATCGGCAATCAACGCGTCATGATCGGACTGGTCGCCATTGAAGCCCAGTTTCAAGGCGCCGGAAAACAATGGCAGCGTGTAGCCCAGGTTGAGACCGCCGCCTTCCACCTTGGTCCTGTTCTGCTGAGTCCTGCGCATCCCTCGCATCGGCCCTATCATGATGGTCGGTGCGGCGCGCAGTTCGAAATTATTCATCAGGTGGCGCATGTTCTGATAATAGAATTCCGCTTCCAGTTCATGCCCGTTGTCCATTTCCCAACGATAATCGGCATTGGCCAGACTGCCGCGTACATAGATGATATCCATCGGCAGCGCCGGCGTGCCAGTGTTGCCGGTATTGTTGTTGCTGTAATTCAATCCCAGTTCGTGGCCATCGCGCTGGTAGCCATAACCGACAGACCAGACATCGCGGTCATATTCCGTCGGAATGACTTTTTTGTCACCCCGAAATTTATAGTTGCTGCCCTTCTCCTTGACGCCGCTGCCATAGATTTTGTGATGCTCGGTCGCGATCGAGGCCACGCCGCCGGTATACCAGCCGCCATCGACGGAACTGTAGCCCCCGGTAATGACCCCGCTGGTCTCCAGGTCGTCCTGCAGCGGTATCTTGGTGCCGCTGCCATCGGCGAAATGGCCCTTTTTGGAATTCGCCTTCATGGTCCCGCCAATGGTCTCGATGCCGCTGCTGACCGGCGCGATGCCCCGGTAGACCTGCAGGGATTCCACCAGGGTCGCCGGAACATGACTCAAAGGTGGGTCCATGCTGTTCGGGCCCACTTCCTTGAAGTTTGCGCCATCCAGATTGACATTGATGCGGTTCCCGGCAAGGCCGCGGTACTGGGCGATACCGGTCAAGGGACCATTGCGGTTGACATTGGCGCCGGGAACCCTTTTCAGCATGGATGCGGTATCCTTCAAGCCGGTGGAACCGGGTACGGTACCAAAAACGCCTGGCCTGACGGTATCGCCCTCGACGACCAGGGTCGGCAGGGCCTGGGTGTCCGTTGCTTCCTGAACCGACTCCGGCGCCGTGATTGCCTTGGCTTGCTGCTGCCCCCCCGTCTCTGTCGACTGCTCTGCGTAAGCGGAACTGGACAGGATCAACGTGGTGACAGCGACCATACTCGATAGCTTTTTCAATTTACCCCCCAAATCAGGTTATTTTAAAATGATAAACATTAAGCAAATTATATGCCAGAATTATCAAGCATTGAATTTCCGCGACCTGTGAGCAGCAATCAGCGCGCGAAAAATTAAACTATGTTATTTAACCTGATTTGACTGTGTGAAATCCCACAGAACCCTGGTTTTGCAAGTGCCGCCGGGCAGATTTTGTTTGTTTAACCGTTGCTCTATGCTAATGTGTCGGGTTATGACGATTGCGCAATTTTTCAATCCTGCCTACCTGGTCGCCCTGTTGATGGGGCTGTTCAGCAGCATGCATTGCATCGGCATGTGCGGCTCGATCATCGGCACGCTGACCCTGAGCCTGGAACCGCAGGTACGCGAAAACAGGAACCGCCTGTTTCCCTTTATCCTGAATTACAACCTGGGCCGCATCACCAGTTATACCATCGCCGGTTTTCTGATCGGCTCCATCGAATTCGTCCTGACCCTGCCATTGGGGGAAGGCCATGGCCACCGGATGCTGCAGATTCTGTCAGCACTGATCATGGCCGGTGCGGGCTTTTATATCGCCGGCTGGTTCCCGCGCTTCGCCTATATCGAAAAAACCGGCTCCCGATTCTGGAAATTCCTGGAACCCTATGGCCGCAAACTGATTCCCGTGAAGCGGCTCAGGCAAGCTTTTCTGTTCGGCATGATCTGGGGCTGGATACCCTGCGGCCTGGTCTACACCTCGCTGGCACTGGCGGCAACCAACGGCAATATCCTGGAAAGCACACTGACCATGCTGTTTTTTGGTCTGGGAACTTTACCTGCCGTAATGGGCATGGGTATAATGACCGCCTTTTTGACGCGGTTGTCCAGAATGCATCGTTTCAGACAGGCAATCGGCACGCTGCTGATCATCCTGGCACTGTTCGCGGCGTTTCCCTGGCTGTATCCGCTGCGTATCGAACACTTTTGAACAACAAAGAGGCTGCAACTATGGATCATTTCAAATCGATAATTGGCCGCTCTCCAGTTTTTGAAAATGTACTGCGCAACGCAAAAATGGTCTCTGCGACCGATGTCACCGTGCTGATCAAAGGCGCCACCGGCACCGGCAAGGAAGTGCTGGCCACGGCCATTCAGAAAGACAGCAACCGCGCCGACAAACCCTACATCACCATCAATTGCGCGGCGCTGGCCGAAGGCATCGTCGAATCGGAACTGTTCGGCCATCGCAAGGGATCGTTCACCGGCGCCACCACCAATCAGCAGGGGATATTCCAGGCGGCCGACGGCGGTACCCTGTTCCTGGACGAAATCAACTCCCTGCCGATGTCGATACAGGCGAAACTGCTGCGCTTCCTGGAAACCGGCGAATGCCTGCCCGTCGGCGAAACGCGTCCTTACAACGTCGATGTGCGCATCATCGCCGCGACCAACATGGACCTGAACGAACAGATCGCCACCGGCGATTTCCGGCAGGATCTCTATTTTCGTTTGAATGTCGTTCCGCTGGAATTGCCAGCGCTGTCAGAACGCACCGATGACATCGACAATCTGGTCAGACATTTCATCAGCCATTACGCCCGGGAACACGCTATCGACCCGCCGACATTCAGCAGACAGGCGCTGAAGAGACTGCGCAGCTATTCCTGGCCCGGCAATATCCGTGAATTGCGCAACCTCTGTGAGCGGCTGTGCATCCTGCTTTCGGGAAGGACCATCGAACCGGAAAACCTCCCCAGTGAGTTCAACACTGCTCCCGACGCCGCAACGACGGCAGAGATCAGACTTCCGGAACACGGTCTGAACCTGGACATGCTGCAGGCCGATTTGATTCATCAGGCGCTTTCCAGAACCAATGGCAACCGCAGCAAATCGGCGCGCCTGCTGGGCATATCCAGAGACACCCTGCTGTACCGCATCCAGAAGTACGGGCTGGCCACCCAATAGAAACCAAAAGCCAGCCCAAAACAGTTGCTTCCACCCTGCCTCCTTGTGGAAGCCTGTCATTTTTTCTGAATCGACAACCTGATTCAATCAAGACCAGGTCATCACCACAGCTTGCCGTCCTTCCGCCCAGTGCAGCACCTGAACGCAGAACGATAAATCAAGCGCCTCCTGGCGTCGGGATGACAGGGGTATAACGTTTCCTGATTACGCATGACCCTCAGCTTTGCTGAAAACCTGTACTTCTTGTCATCCCGACGCCAGGAGGGATCTTAAGCGTTGGCACGTTGCCCTGGTGCCCAAGATTTCTCCTACCGTCGAAATGACACTTTATTGGTCTTCCCGATAGCAGTGCAACACCTGTTTTGTATTGATAAGAGGTAACTACTCACCCAGAGTAAAACAAGCCCCTATGGGTGGTCTGTGGAGGAGGTGTCTTTGGCAGGGATGCCAAAGTCAAGCCTGCAGGGATGTATTCACGGCGTCTTCCGGAACAGACTACCCATAGGAGCCCGAGTAGTTACGATAAGAGCAGCATGACTGCCATGGCTCGGCATTGATCGCTATTCGCCGTGCCTGGCAGCACGCATGACCCGCTTCATTTCCGCAACGGCATCATGCAGCCCGGAAAACAGGGCCTCGGCGATAATGGCATGGCCGATGTTCAATTCCACGATTTGCGGAATCCTGCAGATCGCCTCGACATTGTGGATATTCAGACCATGTCCTGCGTTGACCTGCAGTCCGGCGCTGTGCGCATAGGCTGCGGCATGCTGGATGCGCTGCAGTTCCAGAAACTGCCGATGTCGGTCTGGCGCATCGGCATAGCTACCGGTATGCAGCTCCACCACCGGGGCGCCTGCCGCCACCGCGGCATCGATCTGCATTTCCTCGGGATCGATGAACAGCGACACCTCTGTTCCGGCATCGGCCAGCCGCGCGCAGGCTTCCGTGATGCGGATCAAACTCGTGGCGACATCCAGGCCGCCTTCGGTGGTCAGTTCGGCGCGCTTTTCCGGCACCAGGCAGCAGGCATGGGGCCGCACCTTTAGCGCAACCGCCAGCATCTCGTCGGTCACCGCCATTTCCAGATTCAGGCGGGTGTGCAGCAACTCTTTCAGCAAGAAAATGTCCCGGTCCTGGATATGCCGCCGGTCTTCCCGCAAATGCGCGGTAATGCCGTCCGCGCCGGCCTGTTCGGCAATGACTGCCGCCTGCAGGGGCTGCGGATAGAGAGTCATGCGCGCTTGGCGCAGGGTGGCGACATGATCTATGTTGACGCCCAGTAAAATATTTTGTTTTGTCATTTTTGCTTAGATTCGCTTGATGTCTGGAAAAAGGCAGGTTCAGGCAGTATTTTTCTGCCTTTTGAGCGTTCCTGAAATCGGGGCTGAAGCCCCGCCAGCTGCAGGAGCCATACGAACATTCACTGGAAAATTTCATTCCGGCCATCTGAACCCCGAATGCCGCAGAATGCGCTCCTCAACAGGTCGTCTGCCGTTGGCTTTTCAGCAATTGGGCGAACAGTTGCCTGCTTTTCAGCGGCCTGCCAGGCAGATGGTAATCGAGCACGCTGCGCAGCAATCGCTTTGCTTCCTTGCGCACCAGGTCCGTATCCAGTTTTCCTGAACGCAATGCGATCAGCGTCTCGCCGGAAAATGCCCCATCCGCCTGTACCTGCGCCCCAAGGCCGGGAGTATAACGGTAGCGCAGGTCGGCACGAATCGCTGCATCGCGGTCCGCTTCCTGCTGCAGCTGCAGCCCATAGCCTGTATGTTCCAGCAGGCGAACCTCGAAACCACGCAGAATTCTGTCGAAGGATTCGTCAGTCGACAAATCCCGCAGACAGCGATGGAAATCATCGAATACTTCCGGATGCGGATCGTGCTGGTGCAAAAAAGCTTCGACCAGTTCGTTGACATACAGGCCGCAGTACAGCGACATTCCCTGCAGGATGATCGCAGGAGGCGCCATTTCCACGTGGGTCAGGGTCTTCAGTTCGGCCTTGCCCTGGTAGGATATCAACAACGGCACAAAGGGCTGCAGAAGACCTGCCGTTCTGGACCTGTTTTTTCTCACCCCCTTTGCCAGCAGGGACAGCCTGCCAAAGTCCCGGGTCAGCAGGTCGACGATGACGCTGGTTTCCCGATAATTTTTGCCATGCAGGACAAAGGCAGGCTGCAGCTGGACGACATAGTCACTCATTAAACCCCAGACTCTGCAGCGCCCGCTCATTGTCGGACCAGCCCTTCTTCACTTTCACCCACAATTGCAGATAGACTTTCTGACCCAGTAATTTCTGAATGTCCTGCCTGGCATCGGAACCCACTTTTTTCAAAAGCTGTCCCTGTTTGCCGATCACCATGTTCTTCTGCGTGTCCCTTTCCACCCAGATGATGGCATAGATCTTGGTGATGGATGGCAGCTCCTGGTAGCGTTCGATTTCCACGGTCAGCGCATAGGGAAGCTCCTGTGCCATTCTGCGGGTCAGTTTTTCACGAACGATTTCCGCCACCAGGAAACGTTCCGGCCGATCGGTGATCTGTTCTTCGGGATAGATCTGGCCACCCTCGGGCAGCAGTTCCAGAATCAGGCTTTTCAGCCTGTCGAGATTGATGCCCTTCAGCGCGGAAATGGGAACGATATGGGTAAAGGGGAAGTGCTTCTGGGCCTGGGCAAAAAATTCCAGCATTTCCTCTTTCGCGGTGATCCTGTCGACCTTGTTGACTGCCAGAATGACCGGAAGACCAGCCCGCTGCAGTTTACCGGCAATGGTTTCGTCAAAATCCTGCCAATACAACCTGTCCGTCAGCCATACCACCACATCGACGCCCAGCAACGCCGTATCGGCAGTGCGGTTCAGGTAACGATTCAGGCCGCGTTTTCCGCCCTTGTGCATGCCCGGCGTATCGAGATAGATCACCTGGCCTTCCGGGCTGGTATCGATGCCCAGAATACGATGCCGGGTGGTCTGGGGTTTTCTCGAGGTTATGCTGAGTTTCTGGCCCAGCAAGTGGTTCATCAATGTCGATTTACCCACATTCGGCTGGCCGATCAGTGCGGCAAATCCGCTTTTCATGCCTGTTCCTTGTGCAGCGCGGCAAGGGCCTGCTCCGCCGCCGCCTGTTCCGCTTTTTTACGCGAAGTGCCGCTGCCGAAACAGGGCTGTTCGAGCATTGCCACCCGGCATTGTACCTTGAACAACTGTTCATGGTTTTGCCCCGACAATGACACCAGTGTATATTCCGGCAGCTCCAGCTGTCTGGACTGCATCAGTTCCTGCAGTTGGGTTTTCGGGTCTTTCCGCCAATTGTCCAGGGTCAGGGCGGCCAGATCCTCGGCAAAGAGATTCAGTATCCATTGCCGGCAGGCCTCCACTCCCTGGTCCAGGACGATCGCGCCCATAATGGCCTCCAGCGCATCGGAAAGAATCGAATCGCGGCGATAGCCGCCGCTTTTCAGTTCCCCCGAGCCCAGCAGCAGATAATTTCCCAGATCCAGCTTTCTTGCCAGTGCCGCCAGGGACTGCTGATTGACCAGTCCTGCGCGCAGCCGGCTCAACACGCCTTCGCTGGCTTCGGGAAACTGTTCATATAATTGTTGCGCAATGACAAATCCCAATACCGCATCCCCCAGAAATTCCAGCCGTTCATTGTTCCTGGCAGTAGCGCTGCGATGCGTCAAAGCCATCGTAAAAAGCGCGCTGTCCTGAAATTCCAGGCCAAGTTTCCTGCCCAGAATCTCCGGCTTTTTTCTCACTCTTCGCCTACCTCGATTTCATCGTCGAATTCCACCAGCACACTCAGATTGCCCATGATGGGCTTGACCACTTCATAGGCGATCTGGACTCTGAGATGATTGTCATGGGCTTTGGTGATTTCCACATCCTGCAGGTCGACACCATCGACATAATTGATATCGAACCGTTTTTCCAGGATATCCCGGATTTCCCGCTTGCTTTTCGTTTCCACATCGATGGTATTTTCCACCGCCGCAAGCGCATTCATCACCTTGCTGTGATTCATGTAAATGGGACCTATCTTCAGTATCAGCAAGGTAAAAAAGCCGATCAGAACCAATATCAGGGACAAGGTGATGAAAGTCAACCCCTGCTCCCGTTTACGGTAACTTGTCATTGTCGCCTCCAATAGCGTATTTGTTGCAATTTACCTGTCAAGCATAGCCGGCCAACAGCAAAAATTGAAATCAGCCGGCCTAGGCGACGGGTACTTGCACGGCAGCAGGCACGGAGGCTGCACGCAGCTTCGGGAAGGGACAGCCAAGGCTTTTGACGGCAATTTCGGTACGCGGCTTCGACATCAATTCAAGATCGTACCGATGCGTTCGAAGCCAATGCCCTTATGCTGCCAGTCCCAGCTCATCCAGATATAGAAAGCCTTGCCCACCAGGTTCTGTTCCGGAACCGTGCCCCAGAAACGGCTGTCATTGCTGTTGTCACGATTGTCGCCCATAACGAAGTAATGGCCTTCGGGAACCACATAAACGCCTTCTGCAACAGAGCCTCCCGGCTGCACCAGGATGTCGTGCTCGACGCCGAACAGATCTTCCAGACGCAGTTCCGCGCCGGTCATGTAACTGCCCTGCCCGACCCCCCGGTAGCGCCCCAGCGATACTTGTTTGGCCGGCCGGCCGTTGATATAGACGACCTTGTTGTAATAGGCGACTCTGTCGCCAGGCAATCCGATCACCCGCTTGATATAGTCTATGGAAGGGTTTCTCGGATAGCGGAAGACGATGATATCGCCACGTTCAGGCTCGCCATTTTCAATGATTTTGTCATTCAGCACCGGCAGGCGGATGCCATAGGAATATTTGTTGACCAGGATGAAATCACCGACCAGCAGCGTTGGCATCATCGACCCGGAAGGTATGCGGAAGGGCTCCACGAGAAAGGAACGCAGCAGCAGCACGATCAGCACGATGGGAAAAAAAGAACGTGCATATTCGACCAGCAGCGGTTCTTTTTCCGGGTCGAATGACTGCCCGGATATTTTCAGCCACCACAGGTAGCCGCCCCAGACAATTCCGGTCACGAAAGTTGCAACCACCAGGAAGAAAGAAAAATCAAAATCCATGCGTCTAGTTTATGTATTTCAGAAATAGGCTGCTGAATGCACCAGGAGAACAATAACGGCCAAGGGACAGGGCGTCAATCCTTGCCGACCTGCAAAACGGCGAGGAAGGCATCCTGCGGAATATCGATTTTGCCCACCTGCTTCATGCGTTTTTTGCCGGCCTTCTGCTTTTCCAGCAGTTTCTTTTTGCGCGTGATATCGCCGCCATAACATTTGGCGGTGACATTCTTGCGCATCGCCTTGACCGTCGAGCGGGCAATGATCTTCGAGCCGATCGCCGCCTGAATCGCTACTTCGAACATCTGCCGGGGAATCAGTTCCTTCATTTTTTCCACCAGTTCCCGGCCGCGGCTCTGGCTCTTGTCACGATGCACGATGATCGACAGGGCATCCACTTTTTCCCCGTTGATCAGCAGGTCCAGCTTCACCAGGGCCGCCGGCTGGAAGCGCTTGAACTCATAATCGAAGGAGGCGAAGCCGCGACTCGCCGATTTCAGACGGTCGAAAAAATCCAGAACCACTTCGCTCAAGGGCAGTTCGTAGCTCAGCGCCACCTGCGAACCCAGATACTGCATGTCCTTCTGCACGCCGCGCTTCTCGATACACAAGCTGATGATGGCGCCCAGATAATCCTGCGGCACCAGGATGTTGGCCTGGATAATGGGCTCCCGGATCTCCTTGATGGCTCCTGCATCGGGCAGTTTGGCCGGGTTGTCAACCATGATGATTTCGTTGCCGTTGGTCTCCACTTCATAAATGACGGTGGGCGCCGTGGTGATCAGATCGACATGGTATTCCCTTTCCAGGCGTTCCTGAACGATTTCCATATGCAGCATGCCCAGAAATCCGCAGCGAAACCCGAATCCCAGAGCCTGGGAGGTTTCCGGCTCGAAATGCAATGCCGCATCGTTCAGGTGCAGCTTGTCCAGCGCTTCGCGCAGACTCTCGTAATCGTCGGAACTGACCGGATACAGACCGGCGAATACCCGTGGCTGCACTTGTTGAAATCCGGGCAGGGCTTCGGCAGCCGGATTGTCCGCCGCGGTGATGGTATCACCCACCGGGGCGCCGAAAATATCCTTGATGCCGGCGACGATAAAACCGACTTCGCCGGTATGTAGTACATCCTGCTCCGTTCTTTTCGGCGTGAAAATGCCCACGGCCTCGGCAAGGAAAGACTTGCCGGTGGACATGACGATGATTTTCTGTTTTTTGCGGATGCTGCCATTGACGATTCTGACCAGCGACACGACACCCAGGTAACTGTCGAACCAGGAATCGATGATCAGCGCCTGCAACGGCGCATTTTCGTCCCCCTGGGGCGGCGGCACGACCTCCACCAGCTGGTTCAATACATCTTCGACGCCGACACCGGTCTTGGCGCTGATCTTCAGCGCCTCGTCAGCCGGTATACCGATGACGTTTTCGATCTCCGCCATGACCCGTTTCGGTTCGGCGGAGGGCAGATCGATCTTGTTCAGCACTGGTACGACTTCCAGACCCAGTTCGATCGCCGTATAGCAGTTGGCGACGCTTTGCGCCTCCACACCCTGCGCGGCATCCACAACCAGCAGCGCACCATCACAGGCCGCCAGCGAGCGCGACACTTCATAGGAGAAATCCACATGGCCCGGAGTGTCGATGAAATTCAACTGATAGATCTCGTCGTCCTTCGCCTGGAAATGCAGCGTCACGCTCTGCGCCTTGATGGTGATGCCGCGTTCGCGTTCGATGTCCATGGAATCCAGTACCTGACTGGACATTTCCCGCTCCGTCAGGCCGCCGCACAACTGGATGAAGCGGTCCGCCAGCGTGGATTTGCCATGGTCGATATGGGCGATGATGGAGAAATTCCGGATATGCGATTGATCCACGTGATTTTCGAGTCGTTCAGGTGATGGGATGGAGGATTCTTCTGGTTCGGCCCGTCTGCCTGGTTCATCCACCTGATTTCCAGGTAGGCAGCGGTAAAGTCTTGGGCTTGATCGATTATTATAACAGATTTGGTAACTACTCACCCATAGTAAAAGAAGCCCCTATGGGTGGTCTGTGGAGGAAGTGTCTTTGGCAGGGATGCCAAAGTCAAGCCTGCAGGGATGTATTCACGGCGTCTTCCGGAAC
>JANEMG010000052.1:0-10488 GCA_024511045.1 Gammaproteobacteria bacterium
GTATAGAACCAGCTCTAACGGGCAGTATGAACAAAATAGCAACTTTATTTCACCCGAAAATATACGGTGGAACAATGTTGCTTACTCTAAACTCTAGTAAGATCGCCGAACTGTAGAAAGCGATACCAACCATGCCGCCGAGCAAGCCGGTCAAAGCGAAAAGCACGGCAAAGATGACCAAATAACCCAGCAGCGCAAAGAGGAGTATCCTGAATTTGTAGCGCCCCATGTTGCTGTGCGCCAATTGTTCGGCCTTTTCCACGGAAATTTCGAAGTCTGACTTGCCGGAGATATTGTTCATGGTGGTTCACATAATTTGATGCGTTGCCTTGAGATGCAGGGTGGGCAGCCTGTTAGAGGTGCATCGAGTACTGATGGGGCTGGATGTGCCAACTAATTCCAGCACAGGGAAGTGCTGGCATAATCAATGGCCATAAGCCATTGATTATGAAGAAAACAGCCAATCGCATTTGCTGTTTTCTTTCTATAAACACCCCATGGATGGTGTTTATAGATGCTAACTGATTATAGACGTAATTACTCACCCCTGCCGGAAGAAGCCCCTATCGGTGGTCTGTGGAGGAGGTGTTTTTGGCAGGGATGCCAAAACCAAGCCTGCAGGGATGTCTTCACGGCGTCTTCCGGAACAGACCTCCCATAGGGGGGGAGTAGTAACTTATAGACAGGCATAGGCAAAGTTTCCGTTGTTGCGTACTGCAATGAAAGGGTTGTTCGGGCGGGCTATGGGGTGAGACTGCCGGAAATGCAGCCGGGCATGCTGTGAGTGCGAGGAAATAATTTCTGCGCTGTTGTATAATGGCAACGGAGCTTGTTTTTGAGCAACAGAAGCGCACAAAAAAGGTGCGTCGCCGCTGGTGGGTGCCTCTTTTTTGTGCGGAAAAAGATGTGGAAGTGCGGGTGGCATTCAAAGTATCCTTGTTTATCAGTTGGTTGTATTTTGGCATGTATTTTGCTGATTAAGTTTTTGCAGGTAGATTTTTTTATAGTTGAGGAAAGAAAAATGTTGTTGATAAAAGACAGAACGAAGTTGCTGTCGGCCTTGGTTGGCAGTTTTATAATGGTTTCGGGGTTGAATGTGGCGGCGGAAGAAGGTGTGGTCAAAGACCTCACCGGCTTCAGCATCAATGATACCGATTTCATGCAGAGCATCGGCGTCGAGGTTGGCGGCTGGCTGGAAATCGGTGTCGCCGGCAATTTCAACGATCCCCATAATAATTTCAATGGCCCGGTGACCTTCAATGATCGCGCCAATGAATTCAATGTGCACGAGGTCTATGGCTACATCGAAAGGGCGGTCAATGACCAGGGCGATTCCTGGGATTTCGGTTTTCGCGCCGACGTCGTCTATGGTACCGACGCCCGCTTCACCACCAGTGCCAATTTCGATGACAATCTGGTTATCGACGGTACGTCGCGTTTCTACAAGCTGGCATTCCCGCAAGCTTACGTCGATGTCTTTGCGCCCATCGGCAATGGACTGACCACGAAAATCGGCCATTTCTATACGATCATCGGCTATGAAGTGGTTCCCGCCAAGGACAGCTTCTTTTTCTCCCATGCCTATACCATGCAGTATGCGGAACCTTTTACCCATACCGGCATTCTGGCGTCCTACCCCATCAACGACAATATCAGCATCACTGCAGGTGCAGTGACCGGCTGGGATTCCTGGTTCCAAGCCCCGGGCAATTTCCTCGGCGGCGTCAACCTGAATACCGATGATGAAAAGACCGGCCTGGCCGTATCGCTGATTACCGGCGGCGCCGATCTGCATAAAGGCGACAACAATCGCACCATGTACAGCATCGTCTTCAATCATGATTTCGACAATGGTCTGCGTTATGTTTTTCAGCACGACTTCGGCACGCAGAACAAAGCCACAGCCAATGACGGCACTGCCCGCTGGTATGGTATCAACCAGTACCTTTTCTATAAAGTCACCGACGAGGTCGGAACAGGCTTGCGCTTCGAATGGTTTCGTGACGAACAGGGTGTACGTGTGGGTTACGGCAGCAACAGCTATTTTGCCATCACTGCGGGCATGAACTGGAGTCCGCTGGACTGGCTGATGGTGCGTCCTGAAGTGCGCTACGACTGGGCAACCAACAACGATGCCTATCCGGATGAAGACAATGGCACATTCTGGAGCAATCAGTTCCTGCTGTCTGCCGACGCGATTATCACCTTCTGAGACTTTCGCCGTTCCCGTGTTGCCGTGCTGTGATCATCGCCGGCTGACGAACAACGGCAAGTAGCTGTTTTCCCAGAATGGCGCTTGCCGCACCATGCCGGTAATGATGCGGCGGACTTACTTCAGCATGAAAGCCATTGGCAGATGGCATTGCAAACAATAATTTGGAGATGTTTTATGAAACTGATAACAGCAGTGATCAAGCCGTTCAAACTGGATGATGTGCGTGAGGCATTGTCCGACATCGGCGTGGCCGGAGTCACCGTGACAGAGGTGAAGGGCTTCGGCCGGCAGAAGGGGCATACCGAGTTGTATCGTGGGGCCGAGTATGTCGTGGATTTTTTGCCGAAAGCAAAAATTGAAGTCGCCATTGCCGATGCGCAGGTCGAGCAGGCGGTGGAGGCGATCGCCAATGCGGCGAATACCGGAAAAATAGGGGATGGCAAGATTTTCGTCAGCGACCTCGAGCAGGTGGTCCGGATTCGCACTGGTGAGACGGGCGAAGAAGCCTTATAACCAAAAGCAACTATAGAGAGGCTAAGCAAGTGGATAAATTAACCGAGTTGAGTTATGCATTGGATACGTTTTACTTTTTGATGAGCGGTGCGCTGGTGATGTGGATGGCGGCCGGCTTCGCCATGCTGGAGGCCGGTCTGGTGCGGTCCAAGAATACCACGGAAATATTGACCAAGAACGTCGCCCTGTTCGCCATTGCCTGCATCATGTACATGTTGTGCGGCTATAACATCATGTATCCGGGTGAGGCGGTCAACAGCGTCTGGCCGGGAATCGGATTTCTGCTGGGCGATGATCATACCGCCGAAGCCGTGTTGAAGAGCAATGGCGAGACCTATTATTCCGCACTGGCGGATTTCTTCTTTCAGGTAGTGTTCGTCGCGACCGCCATGTCGATTGTTTCCGGCGCCGTGGCCGAGCGCATGAAGCTGTGGTCCTTTCTGGTGTTCTGCGTGGTCATGACCGGCTTCATCTACCCGCTGCAGGGTTACTGGAAGTGGGGCGGCGGCTTTCTGGATGGTCTGGGCTTCCTGGATTTCGCGGGATCCGGCGTGGTGCACATGTGCGGCGCCAGTGCGGCGTTGGCGGGAGTGCTGCTGCTCGGTCCGCGGAAAGGCAAGTACGGCCCCAATGGTGAAATCCATCCCATCCCCGGCTGTAACATGCCTTTGGCAACCCTGGGAACGTTCATTCTCTGGATGGGCTGGTTCGGCTTCAACGGAGGTTCGGAGCTGAAGATTTCCGACATCGGTGAGGCCAATGCCGTGGCCATGGTATTCGTCAATACCAATACTGCCGCAGCCGGCGGCGCCATTGCGGCGTTGTTTATCGCGCATATCCTGTTTGGCAAGGCCGATCTTTCCATGCTCTTGAATGGTGCCCTGGCCGGCCTGGTGGCCATTACCGCGGAGCCGTTGACGCCTTCGCCGTTGCTGGCGACAGTGATTGGCATGGTGGGCGGGTGCATCGTGGTATTTTCCATCATTGGCATGGACAAGCTGAAAATCGATGATCCTGTCGGTGCCCTTTCGGTGCATGGGGTGGTCGGCATGTGGGGGCTGATCGCGGTGTGCTTTTCCAACCCCGATGCAAAATTCACCTCGCAATTGATCGGCATCGTGACCATTTTCGGCTTCGTCTTCGTCAGCAGCCTGATTGCCTGGTATGTCATCAAGTTGATCATGGGCATACGTGTCAGTGAGGAAGACGAATACAACGGCGTCGATTTCTCGGAGTGTGGGATGGAGGCCTATCCGGAGTTTACCGGGTCTTCGAAATAACAGCTTTCTTTCCGTTGTTGCTGAGCGGGCGCCCGTTTTTTTTGTCCGGAACAAACAGCTGTTTACCGCATGGCACATAACCGCGCACGATGCGGTTCTTTTTGTTATGATGTGCGCGTTACCAGGGGCTCGACCGATGACGGGCTGCCTGCTGTTTATGGAAGGTAAAGAAGTGCAGGACAAATCGATTTATCAAAGGGGATTGTTATGAAATTAGTGACCGCGATTATCAAGCCGTTCAAGCTCGACGATGTCAGAGAAGCATTGTCCGAGATTGGCATTACCGGTGTGACCGTGAGCGAAGTCAAGGGCTTTGGCCGCCAGAAGGGGCATACCGAGTTGTATCGAGGGGCGGAATATGTCGTCGATTTTCTGCCCAAGGTGAAGATGGAGATTGCCATCAGCGACGGCGCCGTGGAACAGGCCATTGAAGCAATCATCAATTCGGCGAATACCGGCAAGATCGGCGACGGCAAGATCTTTGTCACGGATTTGCAGCAGGTGATCCGGATTCGTACCGGCGAAACGGGGGAAGATGCGATCTAGTTCCCGTCTATAAATGACGGGAACTGATGCAGTACCTGTTTTTGTTATGGCACTTAACAGGCGGTTGAAAAAGCCATCCCTGGCCTTTTTCAACCGCGAAAGCCGAAAATACGATTTCCGGCTTTCTTGCATTTTCAATGATTTAAGATCATTGTAAGTGGCGGCACATCCCTGTTAATATCTTTTGCAGGTATTTTTTAATTGGCGGATTCAACCCGCCATTGCACAGTCATGGAAAACAGGTGCTGCACTGATCCGGCGCAGGGATGTGCCGGCAGCATCAATGGTCTCAAGCCATTGATGATGAAGAAAACAGCCAATCGCATTTGCTGTTTTCTTATCTTAAATATCCCATGGATGGATGTTTATAGACTCTTACGATCCAGTGCTGCACTGGATAGAGCGTCGGCTTTAATTCAAGGGGGGGGGTATGCAGTCTTTCAAATTGATTTTACTGACGGCATTGTCGCTGTTGCCCGGACTGGCCAATGCCGGGGAGTTGAATCAGGCCAACACGGCCTGGATCCTGACATCGACAGCGTTGGTGCTGTTCATGACCATTCCTGGTCTGTCGTTGTTCTATGGCGGGCTGGTGAGAAGCAAGAATGTCCTGTCGGTGCTGATGCAGTGCTTCGTCATCACCTGCCTGGTTTCCATTCTCTGGCTGGCCGGCGTGTACAGTTTTATTTTTGCCGATGGCGGTTCCTGGCAGAAGTTCATCGGCGGCAGCGCGAAGATGTTTTTGCCTGGCATGGGAACCGGGGATATGCAGGGCGATATTCCGGAAACGGTGTTTTTCATGTTTCAGATGACATTCGCCATCATCACGCCGGCGCTGATCGTCGGCGGCTTCGCCGAACGCATGAAATTTTCCGCGGTGATCTGGTTCAGCGGTCTGTGGCTGCTGCTGGTCTATATACCGGTCTGCCACTGGATCTGGGGCGGCGGCTGGCTGGCCGATCTCGGTGTCATGGATTTTGCCGGCGGGATCGTCATTCACGTCAATGCCGGTGTCGCGGCATTAGTGACGGCGCTGGTGATCGGCAAGAGAAAGGGGTTTCCCACCACGCCCATGCCGCCGCACAACATGACCATGACCATGACCGGCGCAGGAATGCTGTGGGTCGGCTGGTATGGCTTCAATGCCGGCAGCGCCCTGGCAGCGGACGGCTCGGCCGGGATGGCGATGCTGGTGACGCATATCGCTGCATCTGCTGCATCCCTGACCTGGATGTTTATCGAATGGCTGCGCTTCGGCAAGCCCAGTGTGCTGGGCATCGTCACCGGCATGGTGGCGGGTCTGGGAACCATTACCCCGGCTTCCGGATTCGTCGGCCCCTTGGGGGCGCTGGTCATCGGCGTGACCGCCGGTGTGGTTTGCTTCTACGCCACGCAGATCGTCAAACGCAAGCTGCACATCGATGATTCCCTGGACGTGTTTCCGGTGCATGGCATCGGCGGCATTACCGGCTCCCTGTTGACCGGGGTGTTCGCCGCGGCCGGACTGGGGGGAATGGGGCTGGCCGATGGCGTCAGCATCGGCCGCCAGGTTGGCGTCCAGGGCCTGGCCGTCGTCGTGACGATCCTCTGGAGCGCCCTGTTCAGTTTTGCCATCATCAAGGCGCTGGACATGCTGATAGGCATCCGTGTCGATGAGGATGAAGAAGTCCAGGGCCTGGATATCATTTCCCACGAAGAAACAGGCTATCACAATCTGTAGTACTGGCCTGTCCCTGGCAGAGGGTGGTGGAAGATGGCTGCCCTCTTTCCAGGCTCGATGTCCTGTTCGATAGCATTCCTGGCCGGTCACAGCAGGCAAGCGTCATGACGAAAGATAAAATCCAGCTGGAAAAATTCCGCAGGCCACTTCTGATCACTGCCGGAGTGCTGCTGTTTTATGCCGTTGCAGGATTTTTTGTTGTGCCGGCGCTGCTGCAATGGAAACTGCCGGAAATGATCCGGCAGGAGACCGGGCGAAAGGCGGCGATCAAGGAAATCAGCTTCAACCCTTTTGCCATGGACTTCAGCCTGCAGGGCTTCGAACTGCAGGAAAAGAATGGCCAGCCCTTCGCCACGTTTGGCGAATTCCGCGCCGATGTCGCTGTACTCTCTTCCATTGGCCATTTTCTGCTGACCTTCGAGGAAGTGCGACTGAGTGAACCCTTCCTGCACATTGAAAAACGCCAGGGAGGGGCGTTCAATTTCGGTGATCTGGCGGCAGGTGATGGCCAGGAGCCGTCGGCTGAGGAAACCGGTGAGATATTTCCCGTCAAAATCGGGCAATTGATTCTGGAGCAGGGCAAAGTTGCCTGGCAGGACAGCAGTCAGAATAAGCCGGTAACAGAGGAGATATCCCCCCTCGATCTGAAAATTGTCGACTTCACCACCGTTGTCGATGAACAGTCGACACTGGGTTTTTCCGCCCATCTGATGTCGGGGGGGAATATCCAGTGGCAAGGTCAGGTGTCTGTCAACCCGCTGTTCTCCAAGGGCCATGTAAGGATGGAAAATATCGATACGCACCATTTGTGGCAGCTATTTCTGCAGCAGACGGGGCGTTTCGAGTTGAAGCGGGGGCAGAAACTCGTCGATTTCGATTACCTGTTCCGGTTTCGTGACGACAAGCCGGATCTGCAGTTGCGCAATGGCAGTTTCCTGTTGAAAAATTTCACCCTGATAAAAAAAGGCGGCAACAGGCCGGTCATCGATCTTGCCAGCCTTGCAGTGCAGGGAGTCGCCTTCGATCTGCAGGAACAGCGCGTCGGGATCGCCTCGATAACCTCCAGCGGCGGCCGGCTCATGACCTGGCTGAACAAGGCGGGAGAAATCAATTATCGGGAGCTGTTTGCGACGGAAGCAGAGCCGGCCAGCGTTTCCCGGCAGCGGCAGGCACCTTCCGCCAAGAACGCTGCGGCCGGCTCCTGGAAGGTGGCAGTCGATGCCATTGCCCTGCACGACTATGCCGTGACATTCCGGGAGCAGGGGAAAATGCAGCCGGTTGTCCAGATACCGGATTTGACCGTGCACAGGATGAATTTCGATGCCGGCCGGCAGCGCCTCGATATCGCTTCGCTGGCATTGCAGCGTGGCGTCTTCGATGTCTGGCTCGATGCCCATGGCGTGTTGAACTATCAGACCATCTTTGCCGCAAACACCGCCGGCAATCCGGAACAGCAGATTCCTGCCGGAACGGATCAATCAGCAGCCGCGACAAACACGGCCGCAGGCAAAAAAGCCGAAGTCGGCAGCGCCTCGCCTTTCCGGGTCGGGGTCGGCAAGATTTCCCTGCAGAGTCTGGCAGTCGGCTTTGCCGATAAAACCCTGAGCAAACCCTTCTCAGTCCAGCTTGCGCCGTTGAATCTGCAATTGACCGGGTTCAGCACCGACCCTGGAGCGAAACTGCCGCTGCAGTTCAGTACCGGCGTCGACAAGCAGGGCAAAATTACGGTGCAGGGGGAACTGGTCATCGAACCGTTGTCGGCGGACTTGCAGCTGCAGGTGGAACAGGTTGCCCTGCAGCCCTTGCAGTCCTATGTGGAAAAATTTGCCCGTCTGGATATCATTGAAGGCCATTTCAATACCCAGGGCAGTCTGTCGCTCGGCATGACTGAAAATGATGCGTTGGACGTGGTATTTCAAGGGGATGCAAATATCGCCCGGTTGCATACCCGGGATCAACTGCGCAACAGGGACTTCCTGAAATGGCGGGATCTGCAGCTGAAAAAAATCGACTTCAATTTGCAGCCCATCCGATTCACCACCAAGGAAATCCTGCTGCTCGACCCCTATGCCAGGGTGGTGATCAAGAAAGACGGTTCGATGAATTTCGATGATGTCCTGATCGGGGACAGCGGGAAAACCGTTGCCGCTGGAAAACCTGTTCAGGCATCCGTCACGGATGAAAGGGAATCGCCGCCGCCCTATTACAAGATAGAGAAATTCAAGGTCGTCGGCGGCGCATCCGATTTTTCAGATTATTCCCTGATTCTGCCTTTTGTCGCGAAAATCGACAAGCTGGATGGCGAACTGCAGGGGCTCTCCTCGGAAAAGCAGGCGGTTGCCTCCCTGACGCTGCATGGTGAAGCGTTTCAGCTGTCTCCGGTGGATATTACCGGCAGGTTCAGCCCCGCCAGCGGGGATGGCGAGGTCAAGCTGGATTTCCAGAGTATGCCGTTGCCTTTGGTCAGTCCTTACATGGCCGATTTTGCCGGCTACAAGATCGAAAAGGGCAAAATGTTGGTGCAGCTGCAGTATAAGGTTGCCAAGGGGCAGTTGCAGGCGGAAAACAACCTGGTGATCGATCAATTGACCCTGGGGGAAAAAGTGGAAAATCCCGATGCGGTGTCACTGCCCCTGGAACTCGCCATCGCCATGCTCAAGGATTCCAGCGGCAGAATAGAGCTGAATCTGCCCGTCAGCGGCAATGTGGACGATCCGGATTTCAGCATCGGATCGCTGCTCTTCGATGCCTTCGTCAACGTACTGACGAAAATAGCCACGTCACCGTTCACGGCCATTGCGGCATTGGTCGGTAGCGATGAGGACCTGAGCTACGTCAGCTTCGCTGCCGGAAGCAGCGAATTGCAGCAACAGCAGATCGAAAAGCTGGATGTCCTGGCCAAAGCGCTGCGGGACCGTCCGGAGCTGCGTGTCGCCATCAAGGGAGAGGCCTACCAGGAAGAGGATTGGCCGGCCATCAGGGAGCAGGCGCTGTATGATCATTTGAAGGCATTGCATGCAGAGGAATTGAAAAAAGAAGGTAAGAAAATTCGTCCCGAATATGTCGTTTTGTCCGAGGACGAGTATAAACAGCTTCTGGCAGAGCAATTCATCAAAAAATATCCACACCTGGCGGAATGGTCCATTTTCGGCAACCCGAAACTGAAGAATCCCGATGCCGGTGATTTCTATCAGGTGGCAAGGAGAACGCTTGCCGCGAGCATTCCTCCAGACCGCCAGCGACTGAACGCTCTGGCAAGAGACAGGGCGCGGGCCATTGCCAGGCATTTGGTCGGCCAGGGAATACCCAACGACCGCGTTTTTGTTCTCGACACGAAAGTTGTCACGCAGCCGGCGGAAAATGGGTTAAGATCGGAATTGATGCTGCAGGC
Source organism: Gammaproteobacteria bacterium (assembly GCA_024511045.1). GTDB lineage: Bacteria > Pseudomonadota > Gammaproteobacteria > Methylococcales > Methylomonadaceae > JANEMG01. The sequence continues at coordinate 9,666 of JANEMG010000052.1, forward strand.
GTCATGAAATGCGCTGCATTGCCCGGTCGAGAAGTTTTTAAGCTGGAGTAACAGTGCTGAAGCGATTGGACTCCAGGTGATCCTCATTTGCTGAGCGTGACACGTTGCGTATCCCGCGCACAGGGTATAACAAAATACAGCAGGGCGGAACTGGAATGACAACGGATCTGCCGGAGTGTATGGTACATTGAAAAAGGATCAAGCAAAAAAACCTGACCACGATCAGGAGACCCGCATCGATCCCAGGATGGATGCCAGCAGGACCGCCAGCTTCGACTGGGACAAGACGGAAAAGAAACCCATCGACGTGGGGACTGTCCTGAACGAGCGTTTCGTCCTGGAGGAGTTCATTGCCGCTGGCGGCATGGGAGTCGTTTACAAGGCCAGGGATCTGCGCAAGGTGGAAGCGATGGATCGTCATCCCTACGTGGCGATCAAGGTGCTCAGCGAGGATTTCCAGCAGCACCCCGAATCCTGGATCGCCTTGCAGCGTGAAGTACGTAAATCCCAGCAGCTGGCGCATCCCAACATCATCACGGTCTATGACTTCGACCGGGACGGCGGCACGGTGTTCATGACCATGGAGCTCCTCGAAGGGGAGCCATTGACCGCCGTGCTGAAGCGCATACAAGGCACCGGCATGCCCTTCAAGAAAGCCTGGCCACTGATCGAGGGTATGGCCCGGGCGCTCGCCTATGCCCATCAGCGCGGCATCCGCTGACCGCCATGGAGAGCGAAGCGAAGGCGGTTAGTCCCCGGTAGCGACCAGGGCCGCACTGTTTATCCGGGGTGCGATAGCGCAGAGGAGAAACAAAGTAGGCAT
>JANEMG010000052.1:10498-10932 GCA_024511045.1 Gammaproteobacteria bacterium
CGGCCGGGGCAATAATGGTTGTCGCGTTGGCGAGTCGATTTTGGAGACTTGGATGTCCCAAAATCTATCACGAGGTAGCGACACGCTTGGTGTATTCCGACTTCAAGCCCGGCAATGTCTTCATTACCCGGGAAAACATGGTCAAGGTTCTGGATTTCGGCATTGCCCGGGCAATCAAGAGGCCGGGGCAGCAGGAAGACAAGACCCTTTTCGATCCAGGCAGTCTGGGAGCGCTGACGCCGGCCTATGCCAGCTATGAAATGATTACCGGCGGCACGCCGGATTCCCGGGACGATATCTATGCACTGGCCTGCGTTGCCTATGAACTGCTGGCAGGCGAACACCCTTACCAGAGAATGACGGCCGCCGAGGCCTACCTGAAACATTGCAAGCCAAAGCGCATCAAGCGACTGAACCGGAAACAGTGGAAAGGC
>JANEMG010000053.1 GCA_024511045.1 Gammaproteobacteria bacterium
TTGCGTTGGATTTTATTGAGTTTTGGAGCGCCTATCATAACAAATAGGCACCAGACACGCCCCTCCTTATCCCCTTGTTTTGGCGCCAGTTAGCCAAAAAATTCACTGGTTTTTCGAGTTTGCATTTACCTCTTTCGTAGCTTTTTTCCAGGGTTTTTTGCAGCAGGTGAAAATTTTCCCGGCTGCCATAAACGCTGGCCAGCAGACTGGCAATGATATTTTCCGTGCTGCGTAAAGGCTTGTGATATTTACTCTCGTAGATGGACTCCAGGGCAAGGATATGCTCCTTGAGACTCTGCTCCGAGAATTCCTGTTCCTCCAGCAAGCGGTAGAACTCGGCAAATATCTTCCCGGGATGTCCGGAAATTTTTTCCCCATAGGCCCGCAGCAGCGGACGCATGATTTTATCCGCCTGCTGCAGATCCGTTTCCGGCCGCCGCAGCTGTTTCAGCACCTCCTGCAGGGCATCGTCCTGGCGCTTTTCCGCCTGTCGGCTTTGCGCCACAGCCCTGGCCTGCTGTTCCTTGCGGGAATGGCTGCGCCAGTATCTGCTGAAATAGCGGTCGTCGTCGCCATCCCGCAGCTGTTTTTTAACAACATCGGCCAACGCGAAAAAACTGCAGCTGACTGACGCATCGGGATAGGACAGAACCACCGGCAACTGTCTGGTTACAGCCTGCGCGACATGTTCATCGTCAGGCAGATAGCCCAGATAGCGGAGCGTATTGAAATGCAGGTATTTTTTCACCGCCCCGTGAAAACGTCGGAAAATGCTGCGACTGGTCGGATAATCCCTGACCCTGTTCACCAGCATATAGACAGACCGGTTGAAGCGCCTCGTCAGCAGCATTTTCAGCAGGGCGAAGGCATCGGTCAGGGAAGTGGGTTCCGGGGTGATGATGATGATCTGGTAAAGTGCCGACGCGACGAATTCCAGCACGCTCTTGTCGATGCCGGCTGCGGTATCGATGAGAATGAAGTCATATTGTTCTTCCAGCTGCTGCAGGGCTGTCACCAGCTTCTGCAATTGCTGCTCGTCCAGGTCCACACAGCGTGCGATGCCGGATGCCGCCGGCACGATGGCCAGCCCCTGCGGGGTCGTCACGGTGATTTCGGTAATGCTTTTTTCCCCGCTCAGAACATGCTCGAGCGTGTATTGCGGGGCAATGCCCAACAGGATATTGATATTTGCCAGGCCGGTATCGGCATCGAAAACACACACCCGGCATTGCCGCTCCACCAAAGCCAGCCCAAGATTGGTCGTGACATTGGTCTTGCCGACGCCGCCTTTGCCGCTGGTAATTGCGATTACTGAGGCCATGCGTCAGCGGCCGATGGAAAAATGACTGTACATTGGACTGGATCTCGATGACAGAATGAATTGTAGAAAGGCATGGAAACTGAACGGGCCTGTCACAGGGCCCGCAGCCATTGCAGGGTAATATTGTCGCTATGACCACCCGCCCGCAGATAGGACAGCTTGATCTGCTTGCTGATAATGTTCTTGGTGACGCCGGGACTGGCCAGGCGCAGAAATTCATGCTGCTTGGTATGCTCCCAGAAACCATCGCTGCAGAGTAGGAAGGTCTCACCCTGCTGCGGCGATGGATAGACATGGATTTCCGGCCGATGGGTTTTCATGATGGATATGCTTTGCGTCAACTGGTTCTGTTCGGGATGCGTGCCCATCTGCTGCTCATTGATCTCCCCCTGATCCAGCAGCCGCTGCGGTACCGAATGATCCCTGGTCCGCCAGCAGATCTCGCGCGGATTCATACGGTAAATGCGGGTGTCGCCGCAATGCACGGTAACCAGAAAATCATCCCGGACAAACAGAATTGCGCAGGTGGTATGGGCCTGACTGGCATCGGGATCGCCGGAAAAGGATCGCTTCATTTCCTCGATCGCGCCATCCACCCAGTCGGCGATGGTTGTTTCTGGTTTTTCCTGCATTTTTCCCGCATAGCTGCCGGCCAGCTGCAGCAACCCCTGGCAGAAATAACGTGATGCTTTCTCCCCGGCCTGATGACCGCCCAGGCCATCGGCAACGACCAGCAAGGCAAACTCCGCACAGATCAGATTGGCCATGCAGTCCTGGTTGCTGTCCCTGTCCCCTGCCGTAGTGAATTGATAGAATTCAAAATTCATCGTCTGGCGATCACCATTGCAAACCTGCTCCCCCGCTGCACAAAGGTCTTGTCGGCGAAAACTTTGCACGGCATGCCGGCAGGGGATTGTTCCGGTAAAAAATACAAAATTACAGTCATGGATGGGAAAAATTCAACCTCTTGCAACGACGCACAAGCATCGTTCATTTACTGAATACGCGGCATCACAGCCTGAGCGCGGGCGCTTCCATCGCCGGGAACCACCCGTCAGGCGGCAAATGTGTATCATTATAGTTCGCGGACCTGAACAATTCCTGAAATGCGTTTGCTCTATGCCTTGCCTGCAGGAGTCAGATATACTTCCGCCGATAACGGCAACCCGCCGCGCCCTTTTTCCCCTGGCCGCATCGGATAATCCTGCTGCAGAGGGCTGCAGCGATGTTTTTCCGCCACGCCAGCGGGTAGAATGACATACCGGAACACTGAAAATTCACCTGTAAAAGTATAAAATAGCCGGATTATCCGGAAATTCATCGCGACCGGCAATTGCAAAGCCATGCAAAGACAAGGGATTATACAGACTTTGCCTGGTCGGAATAAAAAAATGCCAGGAATCGACGAGGCAGATCATGCCGGAGAAAAGCATGGCAGGCTATCGAAAAATGGCGCCTCGAAGCAATTGACAACCTGAATGGATCGAAAAGAAAATGATAACAATCAATAAACGCCTCTTGATGCTGTTATTGAGCACGCTGCTGCTGGCCTGCGCCACCACCCCCATGGGCAGAACCCAGTTCAACATCATGCCTGACAATGAAGTGCGGCAGATGGGGCTGCAGGCTTTTACAAACCTGAAGCAGAAAACCCCCATCAGCAACGACGCCGGAATCAATCAGTTCGTACAGTGCGTCGCCTCGGCGATTACTCGCGAAGTGGGCGGCGACTGGGAAGTGGTGGTGTTCCAGGACGACTCCCTGAATGCCTTCGCCCTGCCCGGCAACAAAATTGGCGTGCACACCGGGCTGGCCAGACTGGTGGACAACCAGGACCAGCTGGCGACGGTGCTCGGTCATGAAGTGGCCCATGTCCTGTCCAATCACAGTAGTGAACGCATGTCGCAGGAATATGCCCTCCAGCAGAGCATGTCGCTGATACAGGCAGTGGCCGCCCCCCAGTCGGCACTGGGACAAACGGCCATGGGCCTGCTGGGCGTCGGCGCCCAGTATGGCGTCCTGCTGCCCTACAGCTGGCTGCATGAAAGCGAGGCGGATCTTTACGGGCTGAAACTGATGGCCTGGGCCGGCTTCGACCCGCAGCAAAGCATCCGCCTGTGGCAGAAAATGGACCAGGCCAGCAAGGGCCAGCAGCCTGCGGAATTTCTCTCCACCCACCCTTCCCACGACACCCGCATCGAGGATCTTCAGGAACTGATGCCCGAGGCCATGCAATTATACCAGCAGGCCCTGGCCTCCGGAAAACGACCCAACTGTCGCAAGTGATGAATGCCAATCTGAAGCGCCTGCATCCCTATCCCTTCGAGCGGCTGGCGCAACTGAAAAAAGGCCTCGTGCCCCCTGGCGACCGGCAGCACATTGCCCTGTCCATCGGGGAACCCGGACATGCCACGCCGCATTTCATTCAGGAAGCGCTGCTCAGCCATCTGCATGGCCTGAGCCGCTATTCTAACACCCTGGGGCTGCACGAGTTGCGCCAGGCAATCGCCGCCTGGCTGGCACGGCGCTTTGCCCTCCCGGCGGAAAATATCGACCCGGAATCCCAGATACTGCCGGTCAATGGCACCCGGGAAGCGTTGTTCTCCTTCGCCCAATGCGTTCTTGACAGCGGGGAAAAGCCGGTCGTGATCATGCCCAACCCCTTCTACCAGATCTATGAAGGAGCGGCACTTCTGGCCGGTGCCGAACCCTATTATGTGAACACACTGGAAGAGAATGGCTATCTGCCGGATTTCGATGCCGTGCCGAAAGCCATCTGGCGGCGCTGCCGCCTGGTTTATCTCTGCTCGCCCGGCAATCCCACCGGGGCGGTGCTCGACCAGACCGGACACCAGCGCCTGCTGGAACTGGCGGAGCGCTATCAGTTCCTGATCGCCGCCGATGAATGCTATTCGGAAATCTATGCCGATGAAGACAACCCGCCGCCCGGCCTGCTGCAGAGCGCCCATGCCATGGGCAATAGCGCTTTTCGCCGCTGCATCGTCTTTCACAGCCTGTCGAAACGCTCCAATGCGCCGGGACTGCGTTCCGGCTTCGTCGCCGGTGACGCGCAGGTTTTACGCCGGTATTTTCAATACCGGACCTATCATGGCTGCGCCATGCCCCTGCCGACCCAGCATGCCAGCAGCGCCGCCTGGCAGGATGAAACCCATGTCCGGCAGAACAGGCAGCAGTACCGGGAAAAATTCACCGCCGTGCTGGATATTCTCGACACTGTCTGTTCTGTATCCCGGCCGCCGGCCAGCTTCTATCTGTGGCTGAAGACGCCCATTGCCGATAGCGAATTTGCCAGAAGGCTTTTTGCACAGGAAAATATCACCGTGCTGCCCGGCAGTTTCCTGTCCAGAACCAGCAACGGCATCGACCCGGGACGACACCACGTCCGGATCGCGCTGGTCGCCCCGTTGCAGGAATGCCGGGAAGCGGCCAACAGAATCAGAAATTTCATCAACTCACTACAAGACTAGGAAAACATGACCCATTTAGAAAATATCATCAATGACGCTTTCGAGAACCGCTCCGAAATTTCCCCCACCAGCGTTGCCGCCGAAGTCCGCGACGCCGTCGAGGAGACCATCGGTCTTCTGGACTGCGGCCAGGCCAGGGTCGCGGAAAAAATCGCTGGAGACTGGGTGGTCAACCAGTGGCTGAAAAAAGCGGTGCTCCTGTCCTTCCGCATCAATGAAAACCGGGTCATGGACGGCGGTGTGAACCGCTACTATGACAAGGTGGAAACCAAATTCGCCACCTATACCCCGGACGACTTCCAGAAAGCCGGCGTCCGCGTGGTGCCCAACGCCAATGCCCGGCATGGCTCCTACATCGCCCCGGGCGCCATCCTGATGCCTTCCTATGTCAACATCGGCGCCTATGTGGACAGCGGCACCATGGTCGACACCTGGGTCACGGTGGGCTCCTGCGCCCAGATCGGCAAAAATGTACACCTGTCCGGCGGCATCGGCATCGGCGGCGTACTGGAACCGCTGCAGGCCGGCCCGACCATCATCGAGGACAACTGCTTCATCGGCGCCCGTTCGGAAATCGTCGAAGGCGTGGTGGTGGAAGAGGGTTCGGTGATCTCCATGGGCGTCTACATCGGCCAGAGCACCAAGATCTACAACCGCAGCACCGGTGAAATCAGCTATGGCCGCATTCCCGCCGGCTCGGTGGTGGTGTCCGGCAACCTGCCGGCGAAGGACGGCAGCCACAGCCTGTACTGCGCCGTGATCATCAAGCAGGTCGACGAAAAGACCCGCAGCAAGACCGGCATCAATGAACTGCTGAGGGATTGAGCTGCGAACCAAACCTGGCGCGTCGCCGGCAATGGCAACCTGCCGGCGCCAGTTCTTTGCACGGCTCCGTCATTGCATTTCCGAAACACAGGCAACCCATGTATACACTCTACGGCATCAAAACCTGCGACACCGTCAAAAAAGCCAGAAAATGGCTGGACCAGCAGCACATCGACTACCGCTTCCATGACTACCGCAGCGACGGCCTGGACAGTCGGCTGCTGCAGCATTTTCTCGATGGCCTGGGCTGGGACAAACTGCTCAACCGGCGCAGCACCAGCTGGCGGCAGCTCAGTGCCTACGACAAATCCGGCCTGGATGAAAGAAAGGCCCTGCAGTTGATGCTGCGGCAGCCGACGCTGATCAAGCGGCCGATACTGGATACCGGCGAAAAGCTCATCCTGGGCTTCAGCACTGCCGACTACCAGACCCTGTCATGAACGCGACGCTGCAACTGCTGGAACAGCTCGTTGCCCGGCCCTCGGTGACGCCGGAAGATGCCGGCTGCCAGGACCTGCTGGCGGAGCGCCTGGGCAGAATAGGCTTCCGGGTGGAGCGCCTGGATTTTGCCGATACCCGCAACATCTGGCTGCGCCGGGGTACGGCGGCGGCGCCGCTGCTGACCTTCCTCGGCCACACCGACGTGGTGCCGCCCGGCCCGCTGGAAGCCTGGGATACTCCGCCCTTCACGCCAACGCTGAAAGACGGCAATCTATACGGTCGCGGCGCCGCGGACATGAAAAGCGGCATCGCCTGCTTCGTCACCGCCTGCGAACGCTTCATCGCCGCCCATCCCGAACACACTGGCTCCATTGCGATCCTGCTCACCAGCGACGAGGAGGGCCCCGCCACCAACGGCGTTGTCAAAGTCGTCGAAGTGCTGGAGCAACGCCGGGAAAAAATCGACTGGTGCCTGGTCGGTGAACCTTCCAGCGACCAGTGCATCGCCGATGTCATCCGCGTCGGCCGGCGCGGCTCCCTGTGCGCGGTACTGACCGTGCACGGCGTGCAGGGGCACGTCGCCTTTCCGGAAAAGGCTGACAATCCCATCCACGGCTTTGCCCCGGCCCTGGCGGAGCTGACCCGGGAAACCTGGTGCAGCGGCAACCAGTTCTTTCCGCCCACCAGTCTGCAGGTCTCCAACATCAATTCCGGAACCGGCGCGGAAAACATCATCCCCGGCAGCGTCGATGTCATGTTCAATCTGCGCTTTTCCCCGGAGCTGGACGAACAGACCATCAAGCGCCGCACCAAAGCCATTCTCGACCGACATGGCATCAACTACGATCTCCGCTGGCGGCTGTCCGGCTCGCCGTTCCTGACCAAAAAAGGCGAACTGCTGGACGCCGCCCATGCCGCCATCGAAGCCGTCACCGGCCGCCAGGCGCGCAACGACACCGGCGGCGGCACTTCGGACGGCCGCTTCATCGCCCCCACCGGCGCCCAGGTCATCGAACTGGGGCCGAGCAACGCCACCATCCACAAAATCAATGAGCATGTCAGCATCGCCGACCTGGAGCCGTTGTCCAACATCTACGAACAAATATTGATCAACCTGTTGACCCGCAAAACATAAGGAGAACCCCATGCAATGCCATGAAATCGAATACCAGATCTTCGGCCAGGACATACAGATGCTGGAAATCGACTTGGACCCGGAGGAAACCGTGATCGCCGAGGCTGGCGTCATGACCTACATGGAAGAGGATATCGAATTTGCCGCGAAAATGGGCGACGGCTCGGCGCAGGGCGTGATGGGCACCCTGTTCGGTATCGGCAAACGCATGCTCACCGGTGAATCGGTGTTTCTGACCCATTTCACCAACACCGGTTCGCAGCTGCGCCGGGTGGCCTTTTCCGCGCCCTTCCCGGGTGCCATCATCGCCCTGAATCTCGCCGAACTGCAGGGCCAGGTCATCTGCCAGAAGGATTCCTTTCTGGCGGCGGCCCTGGGCACGAAAATCGACATCACCTTTCACAAGCGCCTGGGCAGCGGCTTTTTCGGCGGCGAGGGTTTCATCCTGCAGCGCCTGCAGGGCGACGGTATGGCCTTCATCCATGCCGGCGGCACGGTGATGTGCAAGGAACTGAACGACGAGACCCTGCGCCTCGACACCGGCTGCCTGGTGGGGTTTTCTGGCGACATCGACTACGACATCGCCTTGAGCGGCGGCCTGAAGAGTATGTTCTTCGGCGGCGAGGGCATGTTCCTGGCGACACTGCGCGGCACCGGCAAGGTCTGGGTGCAAAGCATGCCCTTTTCCCGGCTCGCGGAAAGAGTACTGGCCCATGGCATGAGCAGCAGTCAGGGGGAAAGTTGAAGCATGCCAGGAAAAACAATCTTCCCTGCCCTGCTCGCCGTCATTCCACTCGGCGTCCATGGCGAGATCATCGAACTGACCAACGGGGATATCCTGAATGCCGAAATCATCAACAGAACGGAACATTTCATTGTCATCGAGCATCCCGCCCTGGGCACTCTGACCCTCGACAATTCCAGGATTGCCGCGATCAAAGCCGCGCCTGCCGGTGAAAAACAGCAAGAAACGACTGCCGAATTACCCCCGGAGAAAACCCAGGATGAAGAGGTCGTCGTCGACACCGGCCTGTTCGGCACCGGTTTCCTGTCGGGCTGGGAACGCAATCTGAGCGTTGGCCTGAGCGGCGCTTCCGGCTCCTCGAACAATGCCAGTTTCCGTACCGACCTCAAGACCACCTACAAGGATGAAGAAAAAAGGTGGAACTTCAACCTGTTCTACTATTTCGCCTCGGAAGACAACAGCACCACCGACAACCGGATCACCGCCAACCTGAACAGAGACTGGCTGATCGCCGATTCGGACTGGTTCTACTTCGCCAACGGCGGCTATGACTGGGACCAGTTCAAGGACTGGGACCACCGCTTCCGGGTGGGCGGCGGCTCCGGCTACCATTTCATTCATACCGACAGCGTGGAACTGGATTCCAGACAGGGCCTGAACGTCAACTATTCCCTGTACAGCGATCGCGCAAATGATCTCAAGCTGGAAGCCCTGCTGGGCATCTACTGGCACTGGAAGATTTCCGAAAAGCAGAGCGTCGATTTTTCCAACGTGGTCTACCCGGCCCTGACCGACCTGGGAGAATACCGCAATGTGACCAAATTCGAATGGCTGCACAGCCTGGACTATTACCACGGCCTGTCCATCAAGCTCGGCTTTCGCAACGAATACGACAGCACGGAAACCGATAAAAACGATCTGCGCTATTATGCGAACATCGTCTGGGGATTGTAATCACCCGCCCAGCCCTTGTCGTCGGGATTCATTCCATGTCATCAAACTGCAGTTTGGCAGATTTATCTGCGGAAATATTCCCCCCGACAGGTATAATACCGGTTCTCGAAACGATACAAGCAACAGATGGACGCAACTATGAACTGTTCCGCCAAAATCAGAACATCGACGACACGCAAACTGCTGACGGCAGGCATCCTGGCATTACTGGCCGTATCCTGCGCAGAAACCCCCAGACAACAGGAAGTGCTGCCTGAACAGGAAGCCTGCAATCGTCTCAAGGACTTGATTGCCGACCATGCCAATCAATTCCAGAAATACAAAACCAACTTTACACGTCTGAGAAACCTGAATTCCTGGTCGGTGGTCAAAGTGTTTCCCGACGCCCAGGAATGCAAGGTCTGGGAATGGAGCAGCGGCCTGAACAACTACATCTGCAACTGGAAGAGCAGCGAGGGTGAGGCAGGGGCCAGGGCCGATTACCAGGAGGCGGTGGCGATCATCAGCAATTGCCTGGGCAGTGAATGGCGCTCCAGCACCAACAGAACCACCAGCGGCGGGGAACACACCCTGTACGAGAATCCGGCCACCAAGACTGCCGTATCCATGCGCTACTTCCGGGAGTCCCGCGGCTGGGTCCGCAACTGGCATGCCGTTTTGAGCATCGGCGACAGAAGCAATCTGAAAGCGAAAACGCAGTAAGCGGTGCCCTGGGGCCTGCATCGGCCCAGCCCGACCTGCTGTCAACGAATGGAACAGTCAGGGCATCAATGCAAGGCCCGGCCGCAGCCCTGCAATAGCTTACCGTCCAGCTGCAACTCGACGCTGGTCTCGAAACTCTCCCCGCTCATGCTGTCCCGGCAGGGCCCTAAACGCAGCGTGACGGTCAGTTCATGGCCGGCATTACGCGCATGGTAGACGCTCGTTCCACTTTGTCGATCGACGACCGGCTGCGGCGCAGCGAAACGGTAGGTATCTTCGCCGTAATTACTGACCAGCTCGATCGATTGACCATTTCTGATCTCCAGATGCCAGCCGGGCTCGTTGCCCACGGCGCGAAAATCGACGCCGTTGAGTTTGGCGCTTTCCCAGATGGACTGCCGCCGGTCCAGCCGGCAATCGCTTTTGGGCTGGCCATCGATGCGCAATTGCGCCCTTTCCCCGCCGTTGCCGCTCAGCGTGATGCCGTCATTGCCGTAGACAACTCCCTCTGTGTTCTGCTGCGCCTGCAATGCCAGCGTCTTCCCGGGTAAGAACAGCCACAGCCGGGAGCCTTCCTGCTTGCTGACGAAGCGGTTGCCATCGGCGCAGACATAGACATGAGCCGGCGTCTGTCCGGACGGCTCTTCCTGCAGGACACTGACCTTGCCTTGCGCCCCGGCGCAGCCCGAAAGCACTGCCGCCAGCAACAGCACGGCAGGCATGGAGATTGCGCAACCAGCCTTTGTTCCAATAATGTGTATCCGATGCATCAGGCTTTCCTCCAGCGGTTGCCGATGAACTGCATGGCCTCTTCGATATTCAGCTCCCGGGTGCCGCCGCCGGTGCGCACATAGAGCTTCGGGGTATTGCCCTGCTTGATGAATACCGGCCGGGAAGAGGGCGAGACGATCAAGCGGCAGACGTCCTGGTCATCCAGCCTGTGGAAAAGGATCTGCACGAACTGGCAGACATCGGCCCCCAGGTTGTTGGCCACGGCGGTCATGACCGCCTGCTCGAAGCCATCCCGGTCCGGCTTCTTCAGGGTCTGGTAATCGTAGTCCAGACCAACGACCCGGCCATCGTCGGCGATGCCGATCAGCAGCGTTCCGCCGCTGTTGTTCATGAACCCTGCCAGGGTCTTCAACACCACCGCCTCCAGGGCCCGGTTGACCCGGGACTGCTTGAGATCCCAGCGGCAAGAGTGTCGCTACCTCGTGATAGATTTTGGGACATCCAAGTCTCCAAAATCGACTCGCTAACGCGACAGCCATTGTGCCCCGGCCGTCCTGCGTCCGTGCCGCTTCGCCAACATCCT
>JANEMG010000377.1 GCA_024511045.1 Gammaproteobacteria bacterium
GCCCAAACCAATCATCAACTCCCAGGGGCTGCGTCTACCGGCCAATTATGCCAATTTTCTGTTGATCAACGGCGCCGTGCTGGTGCCGGCTTATGATGATCCCGGTGACAGAATCGCATTGACCAGACTCACCGCCTGCTTCCCCGAACGGGAAGTCATTGCCGTCCCGTGCCGGGCGCTGATCCACCAGTATGGCAGCCTGCATTGCATGACCATGCAGTTTCCCCGGCACCGGCACGCCTGAATCCACCGCCATGGAAGAAAAGCCATTTATTTCAGTTCAATGCCTGGAATCCAACCCGGTTGGCAATATCCAGGCCGGGATGCTGCATAACCATCATCTTCAGCCGTCAAGCCTGGGTTAATTCTGTAGTGCTATGGTGCAGTCCTATTTGATCATGGGCTTCCCGATTCAGACCTGTCCTGACAATTTCCGGAGGCATTGCCTGTCATCCATCCGGCAGGAAGACCTTGCCGGCTGATCCTTTGCAAACAGTCATTTCGTCATGCTGAAAGCTGCATACTGCACCAGACGTATTCCAAAATATGTCATGAAAACCCTGCTGTCAGGCCCAATCATGCCCAAGGCAGGCGATCTGGTTTTAGCAAAAATCATTGCCACCCGCCGACAAAAGCACCTCGCTCTGGCCAATGGCCACAAGTCGCCGCTGCATAAAGACGAGTATGTCATACTCTGCTACGGCAACCGTTATGCGCCCGAGCAGTATGAAGCCCATGTTCCTGAACGGCTGGAGCCCTGTCAGATCGTCTCGGTGGATGGCATAGCGGCAAAACTGCACTCCTGGCAACGCCCTGCCAATTCGGCAGCGGAAATCAAGCCTCTTGGTCTGGTAGGCGATGAATTTGGCCGCCCCTTGAACATCAATGACTGGACGGGCAAGTCCAATGCCCAGAAAAACCAGCTGCCCTTTACCATCGCCGTGATCGGGATGGATGCAAATTCAGGACAGACGACGACCTCGGCGCAGCTGCTGGCCGGCCTGACCCGGGCAGGTCTGCAGGTCGGCGCCGCCAAAGTGACTGCCTCTCCCTTGCAGCATGACAACGCCCCTGCATCGGACTATTCCGGCCATGACAGCCAGGCCGGTTACGGCTATCCCCGCAGATCGCCATCGACACGGAAACAGCAGCAGCTTGGCGTCATGCTGGACACCCTGATCTCGGAATTATGCACCCGCGATGTCGAAGCGATCATACTGGAAATTTCCGACTGCCTGGATGGGGCGCCTGAATCCCTGCTGGCATCACAACACGTCTCCCGCCATCTGGACGCCATCATCGTCAGCGCGGCCGGCGTGCAGAAGGCAAAAGCCGGAATCGACTGGTTGCTGCAGAAAAAACTTCCGGTAAAGGCGGTCAGCGGCACGTTGAGCAATTCCCCTTTGCATGTGGAACAGGCCAGGAAAATGATTGATTTTCCGGTTTTGGACCGTACTGCCCTGTCGTCACCACACATCGTCGCTCAGATCGATGCTGCCGGATTGTGTCCAGTCAATCTGGAGCAATGCAGGGATGCTGAACCTTCGGCAGTGGAAAAATAACCTCCGGCGTTGCGGCCAAGCGCTTCATGAAAACACCCGATATCCGGCTGCTGTGGATCCCTCCTGGCAGCATTACCGATGACAGTACCGACAATGAAATCCTGCATCACCATCAGTGCCATACAACAACCCTGCAATGCCGACAGGCAAAGCAATCTGCAGCTGTCCATCGACAAGATCAGCGAGGCGGCCGCAGCAGGCGCAGAACTGGCTGTACTGCCGGAACTGCACCTGGGAAGCTATTTTTGCCAGAGCGAGGACAACGGCAACTTTCAGCTGGCCGAAGCCATTCCAGGTCCGACGACGAAAATTTTTGCAGACCTTGCCGACAGGCTGAACATCGTCATCGTCGCCTCGCTGTTCGAAAAACGCGCGCCTGGCCTGTATCACAACACGGCGGTTGTATTCGAAAAGGACGGCAGCATTGCCGGCAGGTACAGAAAAATGCACATCCCGGACGATCCCGGCTACCATGAAAAATACTATTTCACACCCGGCGATCCGGGATTCTGCCCAATCAGCACATCGGTCGGCAGACTGGGCGTATTGATCTGCTGGGACCAGTGGTTTCCGGAGGCCGCGCGACTGATGGCGCTGGCTGGCGCGGAAATTCTGATCTATCCCACCGCCATCGGCTGGGACCCCTTGGACAGCGAGGAAGAAAAAAACATCCAGATCGAGGCCTGGCTGACCATACAGCGCGCCCATGCCATTGCCAACGGCATTCCCGTCCTTGCCTGCAACCGGACTGGCTTCGAACCGTCACCCTCCGGCCAATCGGGAATTGCCTTCTGGGGCAGCAGCTTTATCGCCGGTCCCCAGGGGGAATTTCTGCAACGTGCAGATCCTGCCGAAAGCAGGCTGCTTCTCTGTGACATCGACAGACGAAAGACGGAAACCGTCCGTCAGATCTGGCCATATTTGCGGGACCGGAGAATCGACAGTTATCAGGGCCTGAACAGCCGCTATCTGGACTGAATTGCATTCAACCAATCTGCAGTTTTCAGCATTAGCTGTTATCATTTGAGGTAAATGCAAAACTCGAAAAACCAGTGAATTTTTTGGCTAACTGGCGCCAAAACAAGGGGATAAGGAGGGGCGTGTCTGG
>JANEMG010000378.1 GCA_024511045.1 Gammaproteobacteria bacterium
TTCAATGCCTGTTTGTGCAAGTCCTTCAACTTGATCCTAAAACGCTGCGTCTTGAGGCTTTGTAGGGCAACGGATGCAGCAGAAAATAGTGGGTAAAATGAACTCCGAAACTTTAGTATATTATTGTCGACAAGTTGACAGAGCCCTGAGGACTGTTTTTTCTTGACAAATTATATTATATCTCATATAAATATTTATGGATGAAAAGCAACCAAAACCTGTCGTCTGGATAGGGTCTTCCCATGAAGACTGGTTAACCTTTCCAGACGATGTGCAGGATGTCATGGGCTATTCCCTGCATTTGGCCCAGTGTGGCGAAAAGGCCGGTAACGCAAAACCATTGACAGGTTTTAAAGGAGCTTCGGTGCTGGAAATCACAGACGATTATGACAGCAATACCTACAGGGCTGTTTATACGGTGAAGTTTCAGGGTGTTGTCTATGTCCTTCATGTTTTTCAAAAGAAAAGCAAAAAAGGGATTGCCACACCGAAAAGCCACATTCAGTTGATTGAACAACGTTTAAAGAAAGCGAAGGCGTATCATGACAAACACTACAAGCAATAATGAAGATGCAGTCGTTACCACGGCGCATCCCTTTGAAGGGCTTGCCAATGGGGAAGAACGGTTGGCAAAAGCACAACTTGCGCGACAAATTAACGCAGCAATTAAAGAACGTGGCCTTAAACAAACGGCCGCGTCGGAACTGCTTGGTGTGACACAGCCTGAAATTTCACAAATCGCCAATGGCCGTTTATCCGGCTTTACATTTGATCGTTTGTATCGCTGTTTATGTGCCCTTGATATGGATATTGAAATCACGGTAAAAAAACATATTCCCGCAGACAATGACACTGCTGGAATACATGTTTCCAGTCTCAACATCTGATCAACATGCGTCATCCCGCCTGGCCTCGATGCCGGATAATTCGCCCAGCGCATCGACCGCGATGACAAGCAGAATGGGCGAGCAGCACACGGAACAGTCTTCATAATATTCCTGGGAGCCGCAGGATGCATCGATCAGGATGCTGATCGATTCCCCGCAATAGGGACAGTCGATGGAGATTTCCGGCAGGCTGTACACGTTCCCTTCAAGCCTTGGCGAATTGTTTGAGATATTCTTTCTCCGAAATGATGTCCCGGTTGTTCTCCACCCGGTCCAGGTAGACCAGGCCGTCGAGATGGTTGTATTCATGCTGGAAGACCCGTGCAGGGAATCCCTTCAGGCGCTGTTGCATCGAATTGCCATCGCTGCCGATATAGCTGACTTCGATTTCTGTATAACGGGGCACCAGCGCCGGGATGCCGGGGATGCTGAGACAGCCTTCCCAGTCTTTCTCCTGTGTCGTCGAGAAAGGCTGAAAGGTCGGGTTGATCATGATGATCGGCAGCATTGTCGGGGCATGGGGATAACGCGGCGTCGGCCGGGAGGTGACAATGACGATGCGCCAGGGTTCGTAGATCTGCGGCGCCGCAAGACCGACGCCGTTGCTGTCGGTCAATGTGGCCTGCAGATCGGCGATCAGTTCCTGGACGTTAGTTGCAGCGGGATCGCTGATTTCCCGCGCCTGCTGGCGGAGTATCGCGGCGCCCAACTGGGCGATTTGTCGTAGTTTGGCCATAGGCTGTATTCGCTGATTGTTTTGGCGGAAGGGTGGATGGCCGCAATTTTGCCATGCGCGAGCGGTAAAAGCGAATGCAGCGGCGGTCTGTCAATCTTCGAGTACGCGGAACAGTATTTCCTTGACATGCTGTGGGTCGAAGGGCTTGTCGAAGATGGCGGAAACGCCGGCCTGCTGGATGTTGTCCAATCGGGCTTCGTCGTTTTCACTGGTGACCATCAGAATCGGTGTGAAGGTATCGCCCAGGTCTTTACGGATGAATTCCGTCAATTCCCGGCCATCCATGTTCGGCATGTTGTAATCGGTGACGATCAGATCGAAACTGCTGCCCTGGTTGTCATAGATTTCCAGTGCTTTCCTGCCATCGACGGCGGTGGTGATTTGCCGGATGCCGATGTTTTGCAGAACCTGCGTGATATGCCGGCGCGCCATGGAACTGTCATCGACCAGCAGGACACGTAGTGCTTCCACATCATAGTTGTGCAGATCGATTTCTTCCGGGTCCAGGAATTCCACCGTTGCCCGCAATGCCCGCTGCAGATCTTCGTGGCGAAATGGCTTCGAGAGTATGGCGACGACGCCGGCCTGGCGAATGGATTCCAGCGCCTGCCGGTGAGCTTCGCTGGAGATCAGCATGAAGGGCAGATCCTGGAATTTTTCTGTGGTCCGGATTATCGTGATCAATTCAGCGACTGTCATATCCGGCAGATACATGCTGCTGATCATCAGGTCTGGGCGATACTTGTCCAGGGCTGTCAACGCCTGCCGGCCGGTGTGGACGCCGATGACATGGCCGACACTTTCATCCTGCAGGTGCCCGAGAATGATTTTCAACTGGGTTGCAGATGGTTCGACCAAAAGGATGGAGAGATCAGTGACGGCTAGAGATGACATGTGTCCGGTCCGATTCGAATAGGATAGTTCACAAGCGTGTCGCTACCTCGTGATAGATTTTGGGACATCCAAGTCTCCAAAATCGACTCGCCAACGCGACAACCATTATTGCCCCGGCCGTCCTGCGTCCGTGCCGCTTCGCCAACATCC
>JANEMG010000054.1 GCA_024511045.1 Gammaproteobacteria bacterium
TTGAGTTTTGGAGCGCCTATCATAACAAATAGGCACCAGACACGCCCCTCCTTATCCCCTTGTTTTGGCACCAGTTAGCCAAAAAATTCACTGGCTTTTCGAGTTTTGCATTTACCTCAAGGTATTTTTTAATTGCGGATTCAACTCGCCTTTGCACAATCACGGAAAATAGGTGCTACACTAACCCGGCGCAGCTTGTCCCGATCGGAACAGCGCATCCGCCAGATCTCATCGAAGACCAGCGCCTTGTCGGAAAAGGCCCGATGCATGGCCTGCCGATACAGGGTGTTTTTATCCGGAAAATGATGATACAGCGTCGCAGCACTGATATCGACCGCTTTCGCCAGACTGCGCATGGAAACACCGGCAAAACCCGTTTGTGCAAACAGCAGGATCGCCTGCTGCAGAATTTTTTCCTTGGTCTGCAAATCAAAAATACCCGCTCGACATCGATAAGCACTCAGGCCTTGAATCGTGATATGCCACCAATTTGCAGCAAATCAGTCAGCATCGCCAACCACCCAGCCACGAAACGTTCATGAAATATAACAGCAAATGCGATTGGCTGATTTGTTCATAATCGATGACTTGAGGTCATCGATACTGCCGGTGCATCGCCGAGCCAGACAAGCGCCCTTCATTTACAGACCAGCACTGTCTAACGAACGTTAGGTAGGCATATTAGCGGCAACAGGACCTTGCCGCAAGTCGATTTTTCAATGATGCCAATCAAGGTCTTTGTCGAAATCGCGGCTGAAGCCGTTCCTCCATCGTGGAAAGGCGGCAACGCAGGCTGCTTCAGTCTCCGTGACATGCCGTCCCGGAACGCTGTGGTTTTCCGGCGACAGAGCCGCCACCCCTTTCATATTCCAGACAAGAAGCTTGTATTGCCGGCCAGCTTTCCCGCTCCCACTCAATTCAGGCCCGCACTCAGACGACAAATACCTGTACGGTCTGCTGCAGGTGCCCGGCCAGGTTATGCATTTCAGCGCTGTTCTGGCTGACTTCCTTGCTGGCCTGCTGCGTTTCCCGCGCCGCGTTGCTAATATTGACGACATTGGCATTGATTTCCTCGGCCACTGCCGACTGCTCTTCGGATGCGCTGGCAATCTGCGTGGTCATGTCGTTGATTTCGGCAATCACCGCAGTGATTTGCGCCAGTGCCTCCTGACCCGCCTGCGCCTGTTCGGCTGTTTCCCGGGCCATCTTGCAGCATTGCATCATCACCTGGGCGCTGCTGGAGGCGCCATTCTGCAGACGCTCGATCATTTCCTGGATCTACTGCGTGGAATCCTGGGTACGGCTGGCCAGTGTCCGCACCTCGTCGGCGACGACGGCGAAACCACGTCCCTGCTCGCCGGCCCGCGCCGCTTCGATCGCCGCGTTCAGTGCCAGCAGATTGGTCTGTTCAGCGATGCCGCGTATCACATCCAGCACCACGCCGATTTCCTCGCTGTCCTGCTCCAGCTTTTTCACCGACTGCTCGGCATCCTCGATATCGGCCGACAGGCGGTCGATGCTGTCGATGGCGTTGTTGATGACCTGGCAGCCATCCTGCGCCTGGTGATCGCCCTCGTCGGCCTTGCTCGCGGTCTGCCCGGCATTGCGCGCCACTTCCTGCACCGTCGCCGACATCTCGTTCATCGCCGTGGCGACCTGTTCGACCTGCTGGGACTGCTGGTCGATCTGCTCCCTTGTCTGCGCGGAAACGCTGCTCAGCCGTTCCGCCGCGGAACCCACCTGGTCACCGGCCGCCATGATCTGCATGATGGCTTCGCGGTTGCTGGTCAACAGGTGGTTGAGTAATCCCGCCAGCTGGGAAAACTCGTCTTTGCCCTGCTCGTTCATCCGGTAGCTCAAATCGATTTTATTGCCCTTGACGATGTTGTTGACCGCCGTAACGAAATTCTCTATTGGCCCGACGATCATCCCGGCAAAAAACCGGCCGGACAGCCAGGCAAACAGTCCCAGCACCAGCAGCACGATCAGCGTGGTGCGCAGGATTTCCGATTGCATCGCCGCCGCCGGGGCAAAAGCCTCCTGCTGGTCGATTTCCGCCAGGATCGCCCAGTTCCGGCCGAGAATTTTCACCGGTGCATAGGCGGAAATGACCGGTACGCCGCGGTAGTCATCGAAAAACCCCACGCTGGACTGCCCCCCGATGGCGGCCTGCGCGCCCGGTGAACTGACCGTCTGCAGGCCGATATTGGTATTCTTGGCGTCGATATTCCCGATCAGCTGCGGCTCGGCACCGGCCTTCTTCAGCGCGGCCAGATAACCCTTTTTATCCTCGATCAGAAAACGGCTCAGGCTGCGCGCCTTGAAATCCGCTCCGACCAGGTAGGATTCGCCCGTCTCACCCATTCCCGCGGCCTGCCAGCCCCGATCGTTGGTCATGATGGCGTTGATATTGTCGATGGGCATCTGGAAGATCAGAATGCCGATCTTTTCGCCCTGATCGTAGATCGGCGTCGCTGAAAATGCCGCAGGCGCTTCGTAGGACGGTGTATAGGGAGCAAAATCCTGCAATACCGTCTTCCCCCTTTCCAGCTGCATCGCACTCCTGAAGGCCTTGCCCAGCCCTGATTGGGCATAGGCGCCATGCAGCAGCGAGGTGGCATAGTCCAGTTCCTTGAATACCGTATACACGACCCGGCCGCTGTCCGCATCCACCAGAAAAATATCGTAGTAGCCGAAACTGCTCTGGAAGTCGCGTATGGCGGGATGATAATAGCGATGCACCCTGCTGTACTGGCTACCATCTTGCGCAGCGTCCAGGCGGTCCTTGCTGCCCAGAGGGTTGTCGTTGGCGCTGATGTAGTGGTACTGCATGACAACCCCGACATCATCCAGCTTCGCCGCCAGGCCCCGTACATCCAGGGCGGCGTTTTTGTTCTTGCCGGCGTATTCACCGGCAAAATCCTGATGGTAATAGTGCAGGACATCCTGGCGCATCCGTTCGATCTGTCCGGGCGTGTAGGCATTGGCCAGGAGCGCAGCCTGCTGCCGGAAATTGCGCATGGCATCGATGATCATCCGGTCATGGGCGAAGGTGCGCATCTGTTTGTCGATCTGCTGAAAATACTGTTCTATTCTGGCTTTGTTGATCTCCCGCACCGAGACCAGCTTGTTGACTGCCTGCTGGTGAAGAATCTGCTCGGCGGACTTGATGCTGAGCCAGCTCAGGACACCGCTGACCAGCAAACCGGTAGCGATGACCAGCAGGGTACTCCCTATTATCAGTTTCTTTTTGATTGTCATGATGATTGCTTCTGGATCCTGTGGAGGTAATTCGAGGCTTTCCCTTGTTCTGCCGCCGAATTGCACGGCACAACTCCGGTGACTACCTTAAATTTAGCTACAAATCCTGTGCTTGCAAGCCGGGAGCGGCAAAACTTCGTAGACAGCGTCACTGGCTTTGCACTGAATGCGCCATCGCCATGCAAGGCAACGACGCAGCAGCGCCAAAGAGGGTCCGACAATCGCTGCAGGCGGGCGTTCTGGTGTAAACTGCCTGCCTTGTCTACAGCGTAAAGAGGATTCCCCCATGTTCGAGTTGTACCTTGACAGCGTGGATGTCGATCAGATCTCCCGCTACAACGACTGCCTGCCGTTGCGGGGCGTGACCTGCAACCCGTCGATTCTCGCGGCTTCCGGGCAGGGCCTGCAACAGCTGCTGCCGGCACTGACGGCCGTTCTGGGCGGCGCTGCGCGCTTTCATGTCCAGGTGGTCAGCCGCACGGCCCCTGAAATGCTCGAGGAAGCCAGAAGGCTGCATGCGCTGCCCTACGATATCGTCGTCAAAGTGCCTGCCGACGAGGCTGGTCTGGCGGCGATGAAAATGATGAAGGCGGAGGGGCTGTGCGTGCTGGCGACGGCCATCTACAGCGCCCAGCAAGGGTTTCTGGCGGCATTGTGCGGCGCCGACTATCTTGCCCCCTATGTGAACCGCATCGACGCCATGGGCGCCGACGGCATCGGTGTGGTGGCCGACCTGCAATTGCTGCTGGACCGGCACGGACTGGAAAGCACCCTGCTGCCGGCCAGCTTCAAGAACACCCGACAGGCAATGGCAGTCCTGAAGCTGGGCGTTGGCGCCATCACCTTGCCCCTGGATGTCGCGGCACAGATGCTCGGCCATCCGGCCGCCGCTGCCGCCGTGGAGCAATTCACCCGGGACTGGCAGCAGACGTTCCCCGGCAGACTTTCCCACGAGGCTTGACGAGCTTAACAGCTGCACGGGCATACTTTGTCGACTGTTTGGTACGCGATGCGTACCCTACGAAACTGCCATCAAGTAAAGAACATCGTTCTAGGATGTGCTGATGACAGGACGCGCATCAATCATCGAAAGATGCGCTTCGTGCCTCAGCACATCCTGTATCTGTAGCCATCATCAAAGGCAGTGGCCTGCCGGGTTTCAGCCTGGTCAGTCCAGTTCGATGCGCCGCCCCGTTGCCGCCGACTGCAGCGCCGCGACGATGATCCGGCAGTTGCTTCTGGCGTCCGCCAGCGTGAGGCCTGGCTCCTTGCCGTTCAGCACGCAGTCGCTGAAATGCTCCACCTCCAGCAGGAAGTGATTGGCCGGCGGCAGTCTTTCCTCGCACTGCCGGCCGTTTTCCTGCCACCAGGACAGCACCGGCGTATCACCTGCCTTGGCCCAGACATTGTGGCACTTCAAACCGCCCTTGCTGCCGATGATCTCGTATTCGGCACGCCGGGCGCGTTCGAAACTGAAATCGAACTGGGCATAGATGCCATCCCCGAAATCGATGATGCCGCTGCTGCTGATATCGGCGCCGGTATCGATATATTTTGCCATCGCGGTGACGGCCAGCGGTTTTTGCTGCAACGGCAGCCGGGCGGCGTGTATCGCGTAGCAGCCAATGTCCCACATGGCGCCGCCGCCGTTCTCGATGCTCTCGGCAAGGCGGTATCTGCGTTCCGGCTGCATCATGAAGGAAAAACAGGAGCGCACCGAACGCACCTCGCCAATCACGCCGGAATCGAGCAGCTCCCTGACCCGCGCATGCTGGGGATGGTAGCGATACATGAACCCCTCCATGACCTTCACCCCCTGTCGCTGCGCGGCAGCGGCAATGGCATCGATATCCTCGACGCGCAGCGCCAGGGGCTTTTCACACAGCACATGCTTGCCGCTGGCGATGGCGCGCAGCGTCCATTGCGCATGCTCGTGATTGGCCAGCGGCAGATACACCGCCTCGATATCGGCATCCTCCAGCAGCTTCTCCGGACTGTCGTAGATGCGTACTCCCTGCTGCTGCGGGGCGTAGCGCGCCAGGGTGTCCTCGGCGGCGCCCGGACGGCGGCTGGCGATGGCCAGCAGTTCGCTGTTCGGCGCGGCAACGATGGCCGGCATCAATTGCTGATTGATGCGCGCCGCACCCAGTATCCCCCAGCGAAGTTTTTTCTGGTCGTTCATGATTGGCTCTTCTGGTTTTCGGTTATGGAAACAGATCGACTGAATCTGCAATATAACATGCCTGACTTGCTGCCGGTATATGAAGATCAAGGCCCGCCATGCACTCGCCGGCGCATCGAAACACGCGCCATAAAGTTGTCGCAACCAAAATCCAGCAATTAGTTGTAAAATTACCCTTGAGCAGGAATGCTACGTCCTACTTCGATTCAACGAGACAACGGGAGTGTTACATGCGCATTTTTTCCAGATTTCTGGATATCACCTGCCCGGATTCCCTCGCCTGCGAGGCATCCGGCAAAAACCCTGCTTTTCAGGTCAAGTTCAGCAGCGACGGGGAAATCCCCTTTCCCCAGGTCATCGTGCACGGTCAGGGTCAGCAGAAGCTGATCGGCGGCGAGTCGATACAGCAGACATCCAGCGCTGAAAACCGCTGCGAATATATCGCCAGCATTCCCGCCGGCCTGGTCGGGGCAGGAAAAATATGCATACAGATCGAGGGCTGCCGCAATGCCGACATCGGACAGGCATCGGCAGACGACTGGATCAAGGAATACCGCGAACTGGAGATCAGCGCCGCGCCGCACCCTGCCCCCAAGGTCACGGTATCCGGCGCCGTGAAAGTGCATTTCGGCATTCACAAACACATGCATCAACCCTACTACCGCGCCGCGGACCGCAACTACTGGGACGGCGAAAAGGAGGAAATCTTCGGCTCCAGGGTCGGCAACTACACCAGCTTCCTGCCCACCGCGGTGCGCCAGTACATCGACAGCGGCCTGCCACATGCCGGACTGTCCACCAGCTGGAGCGGCTCGCTGATCGAACAACTGGACCGCTGCGCCGCCGAAGGCCTGTGCGGAGGGCGCTTCAGCAACTGGAACCAGGAACTGCGGGACATTGCAAAGGCCAGAACCGCACTGGGGCATCCGCGTCTCAACTTCACCGCCTTTGGCTACTTTCATCCGCTGATACCGGAGCGGGACATCGTCCGGCAGATACAATGGCACCGGGACATCATCCAGGACAGCTTCGGCGTCCCTGCCTCGAACACCCTGTTCCCGCCGGAAACCGCCTTCCATGTGCGCATGATCCCGGCGCTGAAGCAGGCCGGTATCGAGTCCGTGATCTACGATTCCATACACCGCTACCGGGCCTGCCGGGACCATCCCTATGCCGGCATCGAGGAAGGCATGCTGCCTCCCAACCCCGCCGAACAGAGCAACCCGCCGGTCGACGACTGGCTGCAGCTGCACAACGTCTGGGCCGGATCGAAAATATCCCCGGCGCTGCTGCGCCCGGAATACGTGGCCTATGAAGACCCCGACGGCAACGTGGAAAAGATCGTCGCGATCCCCGCGGAACGTTATATCGGCAACGAGGACGCCCGTGGCGGCTTCGGTGCATTGCAATATCCCGATGTCCTGGGCCAGGTCTATGACCGCATCGTAGAGACCGGCAGCTTCGATCCCAAACACCCGCCATTCTTCCTGCTGCATTCCGATGGCGACAACCATGGCGGCGGCGCGGACAGCTATTACGGCCACAACACCGGGCAAATGCTGCGCTGGCTGCAGGAAGACCCGCGCTTCGAACTGACCGGCATCGACGACTACCTGGAGCGCTTTCCGCCGGATCCGGAACAGGCGATACACATCGAACCTGGTTCCTGGAGCGGCGCCGACAACGGCGACCCGCAGTTCATGAAATGGTTCAGCCGCTATGACCAGGCCTATTCCCCGGACCTGAATTCCTGGGCGGTGCTGACCGCCTTTCAGAACCTGATGCATACCGTGGAGGACAGCATGCCGGATACCGACACCCTGCCGGAGGCAATGCGCCTGCTGCTGACCGCCGAAACCAGCTGCTACTGGTACTGGACCGGGCAGCACCTCTGGGACAGCCAGGTCACGGAAGCGGCCAACCGCGGCTGGCAGGAACTGTCGAACGCACTGCAGCGGGTGGCCGGCAACCGTGACGACCGCACCGCACCGACGATTTTCGCTCCCTGGGTGACGCCGGAGAACCCTGGCGGCAAATGCTGGGGCCAGGGCTGCCTGAACGACGCACCGCGTGAAGCGACCCTGCACACCTTCATCCATGATGTCTCCGGCCTGAAATCCATTGCCCTGGTGGTGCGCACGGCGATGCGCGAGATGCGCCTGCCCATGCGCAATCATGGCGCCTACCCCAGCCAGACCCGCGCCCAGGTTTCGGCAGACTACTGTACGGCGGCATTGCCTGCCGGAGCGGGCGATATCCGTTATTATATCGAAGCCGAAGACAACCGCGGCAATATCGCCCGCAGCGCCCTGGAACGCATCTATCTGGCCTGAGGCCGCGCGATCATTGTCCGTGGCTTCCATGCTCTGCGTCACTACCATCAATTCAAGAAAAATGACATCGGATGTGCCGACGACAGGAAGCACATCCTGTACCTGCCGCCCTGAACCAATGGCAGTGACGCCAACTGCCGGTCAATGTTAGAATCAAGGTAACTACTCACCCATAGTAAAAGAAGCCCCTATGGGTGGTCTGTGGAGGAAATGTCTTTGGCAGGGATGCCAAAGTCAAGCCTACAGGGATGTATTCACGGCGTCTTTCGGAACAGACTACCCATAAGGGCCCGAGTAGTTACGAATCAAGATCTTTTACAGGGAATCCAATGTCAATCATTCAGCCAGCACTGCGTATTGCCCTTACCCCCGGTGAACCGGCCGGAATAGGTCCCGATCTCTGTGTCATGCTGGCGCAGCACGACCATGCTTTCCAACTTGTCGCCATCGCCGACCCGGAACTGCTCGCAAAGCGGGCAGAGATGCTGGGCCTGCCGCTGAGCCTCCATGCTTTCGACGCCAACGCAGCCATCGTTCCGCAGACCGCCAGCAGCATCCACGTACTGCCCGTGGAACTGACGACACCAGCCACCTGCGGACAGCTGAATGAAGCGAATGCCCGCTATGTGCTCAAAACCATCACCCGCGCTGTGCGCGGCTGTCTGGACGGCCTGTTTGCGGCAATGGTCACAGGTCCTGTACACAAAGGCGTCATCAACGCCGCCGGCATCGCTTTCACCGGCCACACCGAATACATTGCCGGGATCAGCGGTGGGCAGCCGGTGATGATGCTCGCCACGCCGGGCCTGCGGGTCGCGCTGGCTACCACGCACCTGCCCCTGTCCGACGTCAGCAAGGCGATCACGCACAACCGACTGAGAACCGTGCTGCGCATTCTGCATCGGGAACTGCAGACCCGCATGGCCATCAGCGAGCCAAAAATACTGGTCTGCGGCCTGAACCCCCATGCCGGCGAAGGAGGACACCTGGGCCGGGAGGAAATTGAGATCATCGAGCCGGTCCTGGAAGGCCTGCGCCGGCAGGGCGTGATCGTGGAAGGCCCGCTGCCGGCCGATACCGTCTTCACCCCGGATTTTCTGAACCGGGCGGACGCCATTCTGGCCATGTATCACGACCAGGGACTGCCGGTGCTCAAGCACCTGGGCTTCGGCAGGGCCGTCAACATCACGCTGGGGCTGCCGCTGATCCGCACTTCGGTGGACCACGGCACCGCCCTGGAACTGGCCGGCTCCGGCCAGGCCAACCCCGGCAGCCTGGAATATGCATTAGAGACCGCATCAACCATGGCCGGCAGTGGCTCATGACACACCGTCCGCGGAAACGCTTTGGCCAGAATTTTCTCCATGACGAGAGTGTCGTCTACAATATTCTGGCGGCCATCGATGCCCGACCCGACCAGCATCTGGTGGAAATCGGCCCTGGCCAGGGCGCTCTGACCGCAGCATTGCTGGACAGCGGCGCAGCCCTCGATATCGTGGAACTGGATAGGGATCTGGTGGCGCTGCTGCAGCGCAAATACCAGCATCGCGACAACCTGCGCATCCACAGCGCCGATGCCCTGCAATTCGATTTCTGCAGCCTGGCAGCAATGCCTGCCCGGCGCCTGCGCATCATCGGCAATCTGCCCTACAACATCTCCACGCCGCTGCTGTTCCATCTGCTGGAAAACAGCGCCTGCATCGAAGACATGCATTTCATGCTGCAGAAAGAGATGGTAGACAGACTTTGCGCCAAACCCGGCAGCAAACAATATGGTCGCCTTTCACTGATGGTGCAGTATCACTGCAGTTCCGAACAGCTCTTCGAAGTGCCTCCGGAAAGCTTTACGCCCGCCCCGAAAGTCATGTCGGCGGTGATCCGGTTGACGCCCCATTCGAAACCGCCTGTTGCCATCGACGACCACAAGGATTTCCAGCAAATCGTCACCCAGGCCTTTTCCCAACGCCGCAAGACCCTGCGCAATCCCCTGAAAAAAATGCTCAGCGCCGAGGAAATAGCCGGTCTCGGCATCGATCCCGGGCTGCGCGCCGAAGCGCTGTCGCTGCAGGAATTTGCAGCCCTGAGCAACCTCTGGACGAAAAAGCGGCAGGCCTGAACCTGTCACTCTGCCGGCCTTTAGCTGGAACCATCGACTGCGGTATCTTTCCGCCTTGCCCTCGACAAAAAATGACGTATCGAAATGCTGACAACTACCTTACCGCGCGCCGCCCGATTAAAACGACTGCGGGTGACTGTGAAATACGAGGTGGTGAATATGTTGCCTTGTGTCAAGTCTCGAGACATCGTTGGCAGGATCGTCCCGGCCGCTGATTTAAAAAAGCTGGAAGTCAATCAGCAAGTTATAAAAGCCGATAAAAACGGCATATTCAAATCCCAGATAACCATTGAAGACCCCCTGACCGTGGTGAAGATAATTGCCACGGACAAGATGGGCAACAGCAGCATATTGACCTTCAATTTGCTGACCAAGAACCAGAATGCAAAGACTGTTGTTCATGAAGTACCGAAGGGAATCACTTCCCGGTCTTTCCCATCGATTGATTTCGGCCGGTTTTACGCGTTGATCATTGGCAACAATGACTATGCCAGTCTGCCTGCACTTAACACATCGGTGAATGATGCCAAGGCAATAGATCAAATTCTGCGGGTTCGTTACGGATATAAAACAACCTTGCTGATTAATGCAACCAGATATCAGATCATGACTGCACTGAATAATTTACGCAACAATTTGACTGCAAATGACAACCTGTTGATTTATTATGCGGGGCACGGAGAAATTGACAAAAAAGACCAGAGTGCTTACTGGCTGCCAACCGATGCAGAAGTCGACAATACCGCCAATTGGTTATCCAGCTATGAAATCACTAAATTTTTAAGCCTCCTCAGCGATATCTGTGGGTAGATAATGCCGAAGGCTTAAGCTATCAAATTGAATTATATAAATAAAATGCGCGTTAGCGCCTCATTTTTTCTCGATATTAAAAACTTGTTACTTATTGAAAACTAGAGTTTAGAGTAAGCAACATTGTTCCACCGTATATTTTCGGGTGAAATAAAGTTGCTATTTTGTTCATACTGCCCGTTAGAGCTTGTTCTATACGCTGATTGCTGCAT
>JANEMG010000379.1 GCA_024511045.1 Gammaproteobacteria bacterium
GGTCGTCACGATTGTCGGACGTAAATCTGAAAGCGACAGCCTGTTCGATGAAAGCATCGCCACCTTTGAAGATGACGAGGGAGCCTACAACCAGCAGGATGCCGAAGGTTTCATCAAGCTGAATGCCTTGAGGATGCGCATCGCAGCGAAACGCATTGCAGCGAAAATGAAAGCGTAAAAGGCCGGTGGCAACCGCAGGAACCCTGTATGCCGAAGCCTGCTTCGGGGCGTCAGCCTATTGCCCGCCGGATCCGCTGCGTTGGTTTTTTCAGCCGCCAGCAATTTTATTTTACGGCAGGGTTGCCAAAAATTGTATAATTGACCACTTGCATGCAATCTGGCATAGTTTGCTTTCCTGAAAAGTTGTATTTCTGGCCAAAGGCGAATGCGTTTTACCTCTTTGGGGTAGGGAAATAAGAATAATGAGCGATATCCGTGAAAACAACTCAGATGCACAGCAGGCCGAAAGGCGCAATGCGGTCATCCTGCAGCCGACGCAGCAGGGATTGCTTCATTTCAACAGATTGCTGCTGGTGGCTTTTGTTGCGTTGATGCTGATCATCGTCATGCTGGGCTATCTGTTGTTTCCCGCCAATCATATCCTGCGCGACTTCGAACACCAGCAGATGCAGGTCAAGCAGGTCGATATCAGCAAAATACCCATGAATCCGGTGCTGACCGCCGAGATCGATGCCTTGAAAGGACAGCTGGTGGGTCTGGTCAGCGGTTCCATCGAAAGCAAACTGAACATACTGGAGGCCAGCGTCCGTTCGGGGAAAGTCTCCGTGGACGATCTGAATACCATTCAGGCGGTCAAGAACGATCTCCAGGTATTGAAAACCTATTCCAAAACTGGCGCGGGGCGATTGATCGCCATCGAGCAGGAACCGCCCCCACCACCGGTTTCCGAAGTAAGCAACGCATTGCTGCAGGAAATGTCACAGTTGAAGAATCTGATCTATGTCAGCATTGCCTCCTGTGGGCTGATGCTGGCTGCGGTGGCCGGAATCTGGCTGAAGGCGCGTTATCGGCTGGGTCACCAGCGCCCGTCTCTGGAGCGGCAAAAGAAAAATCTGCTGGGCAAGTAAAGCCTGCCAGCCCAGTCCATTCCTCTTCAGTCTGGAAATCAGCAAGGGTGTTGCTCCGCACCGCCGCATTTATTCCCTTCGTTCTTGAAATGCAAGGTTTTTTCCTGATCACGTGTAATCTTTCTTTACGCAGCCATCACCATTCTCGGCATCCCGGCGCAAGCGCAGCACCTGTGTTGAATTGCACATCGGGGTTGAATCTGCAATTATCCTGATTACCCACAAGCTTCAGCCATATACCAAAGTGAAAAACAGCCGCTCAATCAATGTTGAGTAGTAACTACTCGGGCTCCTATGGGTAATCTGTTCCGGAAGACGCCGTGAATACATCCCTGTAGGCTTGACTTTGGCATCCTTGCCAAAGACACTTCCTCCACAGACTACCCATAGGGGCCTCTTTTACTATGGGTGAGTAGTTACGTTGAGTAAAAAAGGTCACTGAGCTTATCAATATAAAACAGGCGTTGCACTGCTGTCGATAAGATCAATAAAGTGTCATTGCGACGCCACGAGAAATCCTGGGCGCCATGGCAATGTGCCAACACTCAAGATCCCTCCTGTCGTCGGGATGACAAGAATTACAGGATTTCAGCGCAGCTGAGGGTCATACGTAATCAGGAAAATCATCATTTTACAAGGCAGGTCAAACATGCATTCATCCATCCAAAGGAAAACAGGTGCTGTACTAGAGGCTGGCGCCTGGTTTCCAATGCAGCGCTCAGGCTTTCTCCCTTTGATTGAAATGACAGTGATGACTTGGATTGCCTGATCGCGATTCGCTTGAAAATGGCGGGTAATTCATGCCGCACCTTCCCAGGAGCGAGGATAGGGCGCTGGCCATAAAAAACCGCCCGGAATCAGCGATTCGGGGCGGTTTCTTCGAATGAAAAAGAAACAGAAACTTATTTCTTTTTCTTCAGCTTGCCAGCTGGTACGCTGCCGTCGCCAAGTCCTTTCAGGTAGCTGTAGATGGCATCGATAGCCTGGTCTTCGGTGTAATTGGCTTTTTTCACCGGTCCGACGGCCATGATGGCTGCACCAGCTTTAGGCATGCCATTTTTACCTTCTTTGATAACGGTGGCAAATCTGTCTTTCGGCAGTTCGCCTTTCTTGATCAATTCAATCAGCTGTGGATTTGATGAAATATCATGACACGCGCCGCAGCCACGGCCAAAGGCGCGGTCATAAATTTTCTTTCCAACCCAGATTTTTTCATCAACTTCCGCTGCTGCAAATGCCTGGCTGCTCAAAGCGATCAAAGCGGCGCCAGCCACTAATCCAAATGATTTTTTCATATCGGCCTCTCATGGTGGTTAAAAAACTGTGTCTTCCCCTTGGGAAGTTGGCGAACGACAAAAAATTCACCCGCTTCCTGAAAGGTTGACGCTACAGTTTCGTTAAAAAACAGTTTAAATTTCCAGCTGCAAAGGATAGGGAATTTGGCGGAATATTTCAATGGTTTTTTAATCTTGTCGGGTACCATGTGATTATATTCCAAAAAGGAGCTATCCTTTGTTCCGAACCCGCCAGATATTGAACGACTGGCTCACGCAAAACCTGGAGGAAGCATAA
>JANEMG010000055.1 GCA_024511045.1 Gammaproteobacteria bacterium
CTGGTGCGGCAGAAACAGCAGCAGGCCATTCGCAAGCTGCGGGGCAAGTTGCCATGGAATGGCAATCTGGACGAAATGCGCTCCGACCGATGATACTGGTCGACACCAGTGTCTGGATAGACTACTTCAATGGCATCGACAATGCTTGTTGCGACGCGCTGGATATTGCCCTCGATGACGGTATTGTCGCGATTGGTGATTTGATCCTGTTGGAAATTCTCCAGGGCTTCATAAGCGATGCAGACTATCGCAAGGCGAAAACCGCATTGTTGGTCCTGGATCAGTATGTGCTGTTTGCACGCGGCATGGCTGTGACTTGTGCCGATAACTATCGCGTCTTGAGGAAGAAAGGCATCACGATCCGTAAAACAGCCGATGTCATCATCGCCACTTTCTGTATCGAAAACCGCTTGCCCCTGCTTTTTTCCGACAAGGATTTCATTCCATTCGTAAAACACCTGGGTTTGATCCCGGTGCTTGCTGAATCATCATTCGGGTAAAAAAATAATGTGCGGATTTTGCGGCTGTATCACGCCGGGCTGGTCCAGTGAAAAACTGAAGGATACGCTGTCGGCGATGAACGACCGGCTGGTGCATCGCGGCCCCGATGATGCCGGCACCTGGGTGGACGAGACGCAGGGCGTCGCGCTGGGACACCGGCGCCTGTCCATTCTGGATCTGTCCCCGGCGGGACACCAGCCGATGCTGGTGCACGGCGGCGGACTGGTGCTGGTGTTCAATGGCGAGATCTACAATTTCGCTGAACTTCGCCAGGAACTGCAGCAGGCCGCCGGCGACATCGCCTGGCGCGGCCACTCCGACACCGAGGTGCTTTTGGCGGCAATCGAATTCTGGGGGCTGGAAAAAGCGCTGCAGCGTTGTGTTGGCATGTTTGCATTGGCGCTGTGGGACCGGGAAAAGAAACAGCTGCAGCTGGCCCGCGACCGCATGGGCGAAAAGCCCCTCTACTACGGCTATCAACAAGGCACGCTGCTGTTCGCCTCGGAATTGAAGGCCCTGCAGGTGCATCCCCATTGGCACGGGCAGATAGACCGGGATGCCTTGACCTCCTTTCTGCGGCACAATTACATTCCCACGCCGCAGTCCATCTACCAGGGCATACGCAAACTGACACCGGGCACCATTGTCACCTGTTCCCTGGACGATGTCCGGCAGCGGGAAATTCCCGCGCCTGTACCCTACTGGTCGCTGCAGGAAGTGGCCGAGGCAGGACAGGCGCAGCCCTTTTCCGGAACGGATCAGGAGGCCATGCAGAAGCTGGACCAGCTGCTGAGGCAGGCGGTGGCCGGGCAGATGGTCGCCGATGTGCCGCTGGGGGCGTTTCTCTCCGGAGGCTATGATTCCTCCATCGTGGTCGCCCTGATGCAGGCGCAGTCCGAGCGCCCGGTGAAGACCTTTTCCATCGGCTTTCACGAGGCCGGCTACAACGAGGCGCAGCATGCCGAGGCGGTGGCCAGGCATCTGCGCACCGAGCATACCGAGCTGTATGTCACGCCGGAACAGGTCATGGACGTCATTCCTTCCCTGCCCGCCCTGTATGACGAACCCTTTGCCGATTCCTCGCAGATGCCGACCTACCTGGTCTCGCAGCTCGCCAGGCGGCAGGTCACCGTGTCCCTGTCCGGCGACGGCGGCGACGAATTGTTTGGCGGCTACAACCGCTATTTTCTGGCCAATAATCTGTGGCGGCGTATTTCCCTGCTGCCGCTGCCCTTGCGCCATGTTGTCGCCAGCCTGATCACCAGCGTGCCGATCGCGGCCTGGGATGGCCTGTTCAGGTGCCTGGGGCCGCTGCATCGCAAGTTCCGGGTGGACAGGGCCGGGGACAAAATGCACAAGCTGGCCTCGATACTGGACAAATCCGGCCAGAGCGTTCTCTATCAGCGCCTGATCTCGCACTGGGACGAGCCGGACAAAATCGTCCTGGGCGGCCGGGACCAGCACCTGGGGCTGGAACTGCCGGAGCAGTTTCAGGATTTCGTGCACCAGATGATGTTTCTCGATGCCACAAATTATCTGCCCGACGACATTCTGGTCAAGGTCGACCGGGCGGCGATGGGCGTCAGCCTGGAGTCGCGCATTCCGCTGCTGGACCACCGCGTCGTGGAGTTCGCCTGGACTCTGCCGCTGTCCATGAAGATGCGCGACGGCAAGGGCAAGTGGCTGCTGCGCCAGGTGTTGTACGACTACGTGCCCAGGGAGTTGCTGGACAGACCGAAAATGGGCTTCGGCGTGCCCATCGATTCCTGGCTGCGCGGGCCGTTGCGGGACTGGGCGGAAGCCCTGCTCGACGAACAGCGGCTGCGGGAGGAGGGTTACTTCAATCCCGGGCCGATACGGGAAAAATGGCGGGAGCATCTGGGCGGCAGAGTCAACTGGTCCTACTATCTGTGGGATATTTTGATGTTCGGGTCCTGGCTGGAGGCGCAGCGTGGGCAGTGATTCAATCGGCATCGCTGTCCGTTCTCTGGGAAAATATCGATCTGGTCGCAGCAGCGTCTTCAATTCGGAAATCGTGGCTGAAGCCGCTCCTACAGAGCAATCTCTCAGCCCCACCGGTTGGGCAAAGCGCAGCGTGTCCGACAGGCAAGCAGCCAGGCAGCGATGAAGGTCCTGTTTCTGGTCACCGAAGACTGGTATTTCCTTTCCCACCGCCTGCCCCTGGCCGAGGCGGTGCTGCGCC
Source organism: Gammaproteobacteria bacterium (assembly GCA_024511045.1). Classification (GTDB taxonomy): domain Bacteria; phylum Pseudomonadota; class Gammaproteobacteria; order Methylococcales; family Methylomonadaceae; genus JANEMG01. Next base: position 2,705 of record JANEMG010000055.1, read on the forward strand.
AGGGACATGAAGTGGTTTTGGCGACGCGGGTCCGGGAACAGGGTCAGACCATTGCCGAAGCAGGCATCCGCGTGCTGCCCATCAAGCTGCGCCGGCGCAGCAAAAAGCCCTTGCAGGAGCTGCTGGCAATTCTGGAAATCCTTGAAATCTATCGCCGGGAAAAACCGGACATCGTGCATCATGTGTCGTTGAAGCCGGTACTCTACGGCAGCATCGCGGCATGGCTGGCGCGCGGCCCGAAAGTGGTCAATGCCCTGGCCGGGCTGGGGTTCGTGTTCTCGTCGCAACGCCGTCTGGCGCGGCTGCTGCGTCCCTTCGTGAAAATGGCTTTCCGCCTGCTGTGCAACCGACCCGGCAGTGTGGTCATCGTGCAGAATCCCGACGACCGGGCAGTGCTGCTCGAGGAAGCAGGCATTGCCGCGCAGCGGGTCGCACTGATCCGCGGATCGGGCGTGCCTGTGGACCAATACCGGGTGACTCCCGAGCCAGAAGGTGAGCCGGTCATCGCGCTGGTCTCCCGGATGCTTTGGGACAAGGGGATCGGCGAGTATGTGGCTGCGGTACAAAGATTGCGGGCCGGCGGCTTGAAATTCAGGGCCCTGCTGGTCGGCATCCCGGACCCGGAAAATCCGGCATCGGTGCCGGAACGGCAGCTGCGTGCCTGGCATGAACAGGGTGATATCGAGTGGCTGGGCTACGTCGACGACATCCCGGCGCTCTGGGCGCGCTCGCATCTTGCGGTGCTGCCCAGTTATTACGGTGAGGGCGTACCCAAGAGCCTGATCGAGGCGGCCTGCTGCGGCCGGGCCATTGTCAGCACCGACATGCCGGGTTGCCGGGAAATCGTCCGGCATGGCGTCAATGGCCTGCTGGTCCCGGCGCACGATGCAGAGCGGCTGGCGGATGCCATTGCCATGCTGCTGGAAGACCCGGAAAAACGCCGGTCGATGGGGGCGAAGGGCCGGGAACTGGTGCAGCAGGAGTTCTCCATAACCAGGGTCAATGCGGAAACCCTGGCGCTGTATGAGGGCCTGCTGCAATGACCCGGGTTCTGGTGACCGGAGCCAACGGCTTCGTTGGCAGGGTCTTGTGCCGGCGGCTGCTCGATGCCGGTTTCAAGGTCAGGGCGGCAGTGCGATCCAGCGCCGCCGGGTCGGATCTTCCCGAAGGGATGGAAATGGTGATCGTCGGTGACATCGGTGATCATACCGACTGGCGCGAGGCGCTGGCAGGCGTCGATGTCGTGGTGCATCTCGCAGCAAGAGTGCATGTCATGCAGGAGACGGCGCAGGACCCCCTGGCGGCATTTCGGGAGGTGAATGTACTCGGCACCGAACGGCTCGCCAGGCAGGCTGCAAGCCAAGGCGTGCAGCGGCTGATTTTCTTGAGCAGCATCAAGGTCAATGGCGAACGCAGCGATGCACCCTTTCGCGCCGATCAGCCGGTGGATCCAGAGGATCCCTATGCAATTTCCAAGTGGCAGGCGGAGCAGGCGCTGCAGGCGATCGGCAAAACGACCGGCCTGCAGGTGGTAGTGGTCCGCCCTCCCCTGGTCTACGGACCCGGCGTGAAGGGCAATTTCCGGCGTCTGCTGAAACTGGTGGAGCGTGGTCTGCCGCTGCCCTTCGCCAGCATCGACAACAGGCGCAGCCTGGTCAATGTCGACAATCTCTGTGATCTGCTGACCTTGTGCGTCGAGCATCCCAGGGCAGCGGGTGAGGTGTTTCTGGTATCGGACAATCAGGACCTGTCCACGCCGGAACTGATCCGGACCATGGCCGAAGCGCTGGGCAGGCCGGCGCGGCTGCTGCCGGTGCCGGTTTCCTGGCTGCTGGCTCTGGCCGGACTGCTGGGCAGGCGCCAGGAAATGCAGCGCCTGACCGAATCCCTGCAGGTGGATATGGGCAGGACCATGACCAGGCTGGACTGGTGGCCGCGGCATTCGGTGGCGGAAGGAATAGGCAAGATTCTACGGGGCCGGCAATGATGCTGTTGCTGGTGATTGCCGCCTTTTTACTGTCGCTGTCTCTGACCTGGGTGATTCGGCAATACGCACGGCAGCACCTGCTGGACATTCCCAACCAGCGCAGCTCTCACCGGCAGCCCACTCCCCGGGGCGGCGGCCTGGCCATTGTCCTGGGGTTTTTTGCAGCCCTGGGCTTGGCCGTATTGTCTGGTAGTGTGCCGGACGATGTGCTGCCGCTGTTCGGCGTCGGCCTGCTGGTTGCCGCGATCGGCTTCTGGGACGACCATCAGCCTTTGCCTGCCCGCTGGCGGATGCTGGTGCACCTGGCTGCGGCGGCCGCCGCCTTGCTGGTCCTGCCAGCGTTGCCGGCGCTGCAGTTGGGGAAAGTGGCGTTCGATCTGGGCATGACCGGCTGGTTTCTGGGTATGTTTTTTCTGGTCTGGATGCTGAACCTGTTCAATTTCATGGATGGCATCGATGGGCTGGTGGCATCGGAGACGGTTTTTGTCGCGGCATCCCTGGCCGGTTTCATGCTTGGCATCGACGCGCCGCTGGCGCTGCCGGGTCTGGCCCTGGCGTCTGCCAGCCTGGGCTTCCTGTGCTGGAACTGGCCGCCGGCGAAAATCTTCATGGGCGATGTCGGCAGCGGCTTTCTGGGCTTCGTCCTGGGGCTGCTGATCCTCTGGCATGCGCAGCGGATGCCGCAGTTTCTCCCTGTTGGGATCATTCTATCGGCCGTCTTCATCAGCGATGCCAGTGTCACGCTGCTGACCAGGCTGTTTACCGGGCAGAAGTGGACTCAGGCCCATTGCAGCCACGCCTATCAGCAGGCCGCGCGCCGCTTCGGGCATAAGCCGGTGGTCCTGGCGGTCTGGGCAATCAACCTTTTCTGGCTGCTGCCGCTGGCGGCCCTGTGCCTGTGGCAGCCGGGTTATACTTTGACTGCAATGCTGTGCGCCTATGCGCCGATGATCTATCTGGCGAGGCGCTTCCATGCTGGTCGGCAATAATGGATTTGCGGCGTATAATATGTCCATGCAAGCCGTATTGAAACCGTGAGATCCCTGTTCCGCATTCGCAACGCCATATTCCTGCACGATCTGTTGATGGTGCCGGTCGCCTGGTTCGGCGCTTACTGGCTGCGCTTCAACCTGGGCGAGATACCGTCCGAATTCCTGTCCGCGGCGCTTTCCTACCTGCCGCTGGTGATGGTGGTGCAGGTCGCCGTGTTCCGTTTCTACAGCCTGTACCGCGGTGTCTGGCGGTTTTCCTCGCTGCCCGACCTGGTCCGCATCAGCAAGGCGATACTGATCGGCATCTTTTTTATCGCCGTGACGCTGTTCCTGTACAACCGTCTGCACGGCGTGCCCCGTGCGGTCATTCCTCTGTATGTTTTCCTGCTGCTGCTGCTGTTGTCGATACCGCGCTTCCTGTACCGGTTCTGGAAGGATGAGTATCTTCACCAGCGCACCGGTAAAAGAGCGCTGATCGTCGGCGCCGGTTCCGCGGGCGAAATGCTGGCGAGGGATCTGCTGGGCAAGGGCGACTCCGGCTATGTGCCGGTTGCCTTCGTCGATGACGACGTGAAAAAACGGCGCAGGGAGATCCGTGGCATCCGTGTGCTTGGAACCATCGACGACATTCCCGCCGTTATTGAGCAATTGCAGATCGAAATTCTGCTCATCGCGATACCCTCTGCCACCGACAGCGAGATGCGCCGCATCATCGAAATCTGCGAGTCCTGCAATATCCCCTTTCAGACCCTGCCTTCGGTTCGGGAGCTGCTCTCCGGGCAGGTTTCCCGGGGCAGCCTGCGCGCCGTTTCCATCGAGGATATCCTGGGCAGGGATCCGGTGCGTCTGGACTGGAAGGCAATCCGCGAAAGTCTGCGCGACCAGTGCATCCTGGTGACCGGCGGCGGCGGCTCCATCGGTTCCGAGCTGTGCCGGCAGCTTGCCGAAGTGCAGCCCAGGCAGCTGCTGATTCTGGATCAGTCGGAATTCAATCTCTATCGAATCGATGCCCAGTTGGCCAGGAGACATCCGGAAATCGATCATGTTGCATTGCTCGCCGATGTCACCGATAGAACAGCGGTGCGCAGAGTGATCAGGAAATTCAGGCCGGATGTCATTTTTCACGCGGCGGCCTACAAGCATGTGCCGCTGCTGGAAAACCAGGTCCGGGAGGCGGTGCACAACAACGTCATCGGAACCAGCATCGTTGCCGAGGAAGCCATCGCTGCCGGCATTGCCCGTTTCGTGCTGATTTCCACCGACAAGGCGGTCAACCCCACCAATGTCATGGGCGCCACCAAGAGGGCTGCGGAGATTCTCTGCCAGAACCTCAACGATCCAAAGGGCACGCGCTTCATCACGGTGCGCTTCGGCAATGTTCTGGATTCGGCGGGCAGCGTTGTGCCGCTGTTCCGCGAGCAGATCAGGGCCGGCGGGCCGGTGACCGTGACCCATCCGGAAATCACCCGCTATTTCATGACCATTCCCGAAGCCTGCCAGCTGATCATGCAGGCGGAAGCGGTTGGCGATGGCGGCGAGGTGTTCGTGCTGGACATGGGTGAGCCGATAAAGATCTCCTACCTGGCGCGGCAGATGATCCTGTTGAGCGGCAAACAGCCCGGTCAGGATGTCGAGATCGAGTATATCGGTCTGCGTCCCGGCGAAAAGCTCTTTGAGGAACTGTTTCACGAGCAGGAGCAATTGCAGTCCACCGGCTATGAGAAGCTGCTGCTGGCCAGGGCCAGACGGTACGACAAGTCGGCCTGGGCGGAACAGATCGAGGCGCTGGCCAGGGCCTGCCAGGATACCGATGACAGTGCGCCGCTGGCAATTCTGCAGAAGCTGGTGCCGGAATTCAAGCATTGAAATCGCGGTAGGAGCGGCTTCAGCCGCGATTTCAGCCTGGCTGCTGTGGCTGACAACTTATTAAAAGGCAAAAAAAACCTCCCGATGCCTTTGCGGCAAGGGGAGGCGAGGAGCCAAGCAGAATAATGATGAGGAGGTTTCTGCTTAGGGGTACAACACCAGGAGGAAGTGAGCGGTGCAGAGCTAGTTGTTGGAGCTTGCGCAATTGACAGCATTGCTGAAAATTGCCGCGCTACCGAACAACAGGCTGGAAAAAACGAATTGACCGGAAATGAAGCTCCACATTCCGGCAATGACCAGTAGCGCTTTAATCAGATCTTGTTGATAGTTGCCCATCAGTAAATACCTCAATCAATAATTACAAACTGTTTAAGTCCCGAAGGACGGTGGCGATATCGGCTCGCCATGAATATGCTGCATACTATACAGACGCCCAGCGGAGTACACAATACGGCATTTGATGAACAGATTGTTTCCTGTTATAAAATAATGAGAAAAGTCAAGCTGTTTTCTTTCTTTATTGCAGGGATTTTTTGACGGATGCGTTTCACTGATCCGGCCTCGGACGGCTGCTCCGCCACGAGCACGTCATCGTTCCCATGCTCCGCGTGGGAACGCGGGCAGCGACGCTCTGCGTCGCGGAACGCAGAGCGTTCCCGGACGGGGTGCCCACGGAGACCGTGGGAGCCATGTGAAATTGCGGCTGAATCCGCGCCTGCGCGGATACTGTCAACAAATACCCGCATGCAGCCTGTGGATCCGGGAGGCACGCTTTACGCCTTAAAAGGCTCGACTCAATGACTCTGGAGGTCCCGTGGACAAACTGAAAGCGATGACTGTTTTCGTGCGTGTCGCCAAAGCCGGCAGCTTTGCCGGCGGCGCCCGGGATCTGGGAATTTCCCGGGCGATGGTTACCAAGCACATCAGCCATCTGGAAAACTACCTGGGCACCCGTCTGTTCAACCGGACCACGCGCAGCCTGAGTCTGACGGAGATGGGCGCTTCCTTTCTCGAGCGCTGCCAGCAGATCCTGTTCGATATAGAAGAAATGGAGGCGGCAGTCACCGAACTGCAGGTGGACCCGCGGGGAGTCCTGAAGATCAGCGCGCCGCCATTTATCGGCGCCGCGCATATTGCCCCTGCCGTGGCGGAATTCCTGAAGAGATATGCGGAGGTTTCTGTGGATATGGTGCTGCAGGGAAGCCATGGCGATTTGATCGACGAAGGCGTCGATCTGGCCGTCTTTCTGGGGGATCTGCAGGACACCAGTCTCATTGCCCGGAAACTCGCCAGTTCGCCGCTGGTGGTTTGCGGCGCTCCCGACTATTTTTCCCGCAACGGTATTCCCCGTCATCCGGAAGATCTGAACGATCACAGTTGCCTGGTGAACTGGGCCATTCATCCCCGTGACAAATGGCAGTTTCAGGGGGAAAAGGGCGAGATCGTGATCAAGGTTGCCGGGCGCATGCAGGCCAATGTCGCCGATCCTATCCGCATTGCCGCGGCCAAAGGTCTGGGGCTGGTCATGCTGCCTACCTACATCGTCGGCCGGGATATCCGGAAAGGCCTGCTGCAGGTGATCCTGCAGGACTACCAGCCGCAGCCCCTGGCCATCCATGCGGTTTATCCGCATCGCAAATATCTGTCCGCCAAGGTCAGGAGCTTTCTGGATTTTCTGCAGGAATGGCTGCCTCCGCGCCTGGAATTGCAGACCCCGGAGCATCACTTCGACCATGAATAAATGGGACAGCATCTACAGCCGGGCCGCGCAACGGGATTATCCGGCTGCCGCGGTACTCACCGAAAACGGCTTTCTGCTGCCGGAGTCCGGTTCGGCGCTGGATCTGGCCTGTGGCCTGGGCAGCAATGCCCTGTATCTGGCGGAACGGCATCTTGTCACGGAGGCCTGGGACCAGTCCCGGGTTGCCATCGATAAATTGCAGCGCCTGGCGGATTCACGGAACTTGCCGTTGAAGGCGCGCGTGAAAAATATTTCCCCGCAGGCATTTATTAATTGCGCATTTGATGTTATTGTGGTCAGTCGGTTTTTGGGCAGGACTCTGACGGATGGCATCATTGCCGCGCTGAAACCCGGCGGAATACTGTATTACCAGACCTATACTTTGGAAAAAATCGGGCAGAAGGGGCCGGGCAATCCTGATTATCTGCTTGCTGAAAACGAGCTGCTGAGCCTGTTCTCCCCATTGAGAATCGTCTACTACCGGGAAAACGGCCGGATCGGTGACGTAAACCTGGGCCTGAGAAACGAGGCGCAGCTGATTGCCTGCAAGAGGGCGCCTTGACCGTCGGCCAGCCTCGATTATATTTTTTTAATTTCCCCCCTACCTCCCCTGATACACCATGATAGATAACCTAACCCCGCCGCAGGCCTGGGAATTCCTCAAGGATCACCCTGAAGCAAAACTGATCGATGTCAGGACACGCATGGAATATGCCTTTGTCGGACACCCGAAGGATGCCGTGCACATTCCCTGGAAGGAATTTCCCGACTGGCAGGTCAATGACCGTTTTCTGGATGCGGTTCGTGAGGTGGCGGCCGACCCGGACACGCCATTGCTGCTGCTGTGCCGCAGCGGGCAGCGTTCCCTGGATGCCGCCAGGGTTCTCGAGCAGGCCGGCTACCGGCAGCTGATCAATGTCCTGGAAGGCTTCGAGGGCGACCTGGATGCCGAAAAACACCGCGGCACGCAGGGTGGCTGGCGCTTTCACGGCCTGCCCTGGGAGCAGAGCTAGGCCTGTTCCCGGATTCCGCTTTGCTGCATCCAGGCTACGGTGCTGGGAGCAGAGCCAGCAATTTCCAAGGTGTAGGAGCGGCTTCACGCGTTTCAACCTGGCTGAAATCGCGGCTGAAGCCGCTCCTACGGCGCTTTGTCGTTTCAGCAGACTGTCATTTCGACCAACGGGAGAAATCCTGAGCGCCATGGCAATGGCGCAACGCTCGAGATCCCTCCTGACGTCGGGATGACAGAAAAAGCCGGGATGACAGCGCAATTGCACGCAGCGCCTGTTTGCCTGCCCCTGTATTTTTATTTGAATCAACCAGTTGAACAACGTGATAGACAACATTAGAAACATCGCCATCATCGCCCATGTCGACCATGGCAAGACCACCCTGGTGGACAAGCTTTTGCAGCAGTCCGGCACCTTTTCCAAACATGAGAAAGTCGCCGAGCGGATCATGGACTCCAACGATCTGGAAAAGGAGCGGGGCATCACCATTCTGGCGAAAAATACCGCGCTGGA